>CAZMPS010000062.1:0-8307 GCA_964568305.1 uncultured Burkholderiaceae bacterium | reverse complement strand
GTGCAGCCAAATAAGGCTGCTTGCCCCAATCTTCTTGCAAACGTTGTGTCGCACGGTCCACCCGTTCGTTTAATCCTGGCGAACGACTATCGACCACCGTTGGCGTGACAAACACCACCAACTCGGTTTCATCATTCTGAAAACGTTGCGAGCGGAACAAAGGCCCGAGGATAGGGAGTTCACTGAAAAAAGGCAACTTGTCGATATTGGAACTGGTTTTGCGGGATAGCAATCCGGCCAGGACGAGGGTTTCACCGCTTTTGACATTGAATTCAGTATTGGTTTTCCTGGTTGATAGAGCCGGGCCGGCAGTGGTGGAAATCGAGCTGTCAATGGTGCTGACTTCACTGTCGATGGTGGCGCGGATCACGCCATTTCTATCCACTTTTGGCACGATATCCAGCTTGATGCCGTAGGGTTTGAATAGTACGGTTGGACCATTTAGGGTAGAAACAGTGTAGGGATATTCTCCACCCGCCAGAAAAGTCGCTTTGGCACCATTTCTTGCAGACAGTTGTGGTTCTGCCAGGATGCTGGCTTTGCCTTCTTGTGCCAATAAATTTAGCTGCGCATTCAAACCCATATTGATAGCAGAAAGCACACTGAGGCTGGATGAAAATGGGATGCCGGTTGTACTGCCATCGGCATTGGTGACGGGTGTGCTTTGTGTCGTGACTTGCAAGCCATCTTGATTGCCACGTCGGATCGGACTCCATATGCCGCCTATTGCTGCGCCTCCCGTTGCATTCCATTTCAAGCCCATTTCACGCAAGCCATTGATGGGAAATTCAACGACTTTCACATCCATGAGGATCATTTGCTCCCAACCAAGACGGTTGGTGAAATTGACGATTTGCGGATAACGTTTTGCAAGTTCATCGATTTTGGCGATGTCGATGTCGCTCAAATTGTCGCCTTCGACTATCACCTTATCGCCAATGATGGAGGATTTGGCATTCGGAATAGTGGCCAGAAAACTCGTAATTTCTCGGGCGAAGCGCGTGGTGTCGCCTGGGACAATATTGATTTTGACGCGTTGATAGCGGCCATCTTCATTCCAGATGAATAAGGATGACGTACCGGCACCATTGGCGAATAAGATGATTTCTTTGTTGTCGAGTGCGGCGGCGGTCATGATTTGGCCGTTGCCGACGGCGATGCGTCCGACGCCAGGAGCGGGAAATACGCGTGATTCGCCAACGAACATCTCGATTTCTGGGATTTTCTCCGCATCATCTTGTTTTTTTATCGGTTGATAAGGTTGATTGGGTGCGCGTTTGGCTTTGACTTTAGCTTTTGGGCGCAGGATTTCTGCATAGCCGTTTTGTAATGGTTTTTGATCGTTGGTATCTTCGCTGGGTGCACTATGTAGATTGGTGCAAATGAATACCAAGCTGATTGGGCAGAGTAGCTTTGCTATGTTTGCCATAATGGAATTTCCTCAGTTTGATATTGAATTGCTATGTGGCGCGGCGCGTGTTCCGTTCATGACGGGAATAGCATTGGATTCGCCCATGCCATCGTTTGTGGTGTTGGAGGATGGCGCAGTTGTTTGACTCATCTTCAAACCTTCTGGTGGCAATTTGCCACCTCGTCCACCATATAAAACTGGGACTTGTTTTTCGCCTTCCAGTGTCATCGTTTTGCCATCTGTTTTGACGCCTAGCAAGTTGGCGACATCCGTGCTGTTATTGTTGGAGGTTTGCTTGTCTTGTGGATTGCGCAGCAGGGCGGTGACTTTGCCGACATCGCGCGCTACGATGATGTTTTGTGCCTGCGTGGGCGTGGTGTTGAGCGTGACGGTGGAATATTGACGTCGCTCGCCGCTTTTTGGATCGTCGATAGAACGCTGGCCAGTGGCCATGACTTGCACGTTTTGTAGCAGGGAAAAGGTGATTTTTTTACCTTTTCTATCCATGCTGACCATCAAGTCGATTTTATCTCCTGGTTCCAGCATGCCGGAAATTGAGTTGATTTCATCCACCGGCACTGTGATGGCGCGATGTCCTGCCGCGACATTGGTGGAAAAGCTCGGCGCTTTTTTGCTTTCAAGTAAGCCCCAAAGAATAAGTTCACCAGATTTCACGGGATAAGCCATGACACGACCGTTTAAGCGTTCAAAATCATTAGGATTGATGGCGATCGAATGCGCATAATCCGTTGGCACAGGGCGTACAGCGACGTTTTCTTTTGAGACTTTTTCGCCTTTTTTTAAATCACGCTTGGCAACGATCAGATTGATTTGCTGTCCTTTGGCCCGTACCTGAATTGCTTCCATTTGGGTGGAAAGATAGCTACGCGCAGCTAGGGCTGCTAATACTCCCATGCTTAAAGCGATGGCGAGCACGGCCCAGGTCTTGTTGAATTTGATATTTTTAAAGAAAGCGAAGTGCATGATTCATTCCGTCATTTTTTATTTGCTACTTATTTGCTACCTAGTTAGGCAGTGACATCGCATAACTGATTTTTTGATAAGCCGTTTGCAATCCCGTCAATAATTCATGCAACACACTGTTGTCATCCAGCATTCCTATACCCAAAACAAAAGCAAACACACCACAGATGACGGCGTATTCCACCGAGGATTGCCCAATTTGATTGCTTTGCTTCATTGAGAGCGTTCCATTGAGGTAATCGTATTGAAGACAGTCGTGGTACGCCCTTGCTCATCTTGATGGATGGTTGCCACTGCTTCTTTTCCCTTACCTTTGAAAAACAGTAGTGCCTGCTTATCGTTAACCACAGTTTTTTTATTCGGTTTGCTTTCGCGTTCTAACAAAAAGCCATCTTCCGCCATCAAAATTTTAAGGCGCTCGCGGTTCAAATTTGCAGCGTGGTGATTGATCACGACCAAATGTCGTGACAGTTTGTCGCCGTCCTGCGTCACCATTTGGCTAGCCAGGCGTGAACCAGAGGGTAGGCGTGTTAGCCAGCGTTCTGTTTCAGCCTGGATTTCTGACTGTTTGTCGTACGCTGTTTTCATATGCGTGACGGCGGCGATGCCGCGCGAACCGGTGCCAGCGGCTTCGATTTGTACGCTTAAGTAATGTTCACCTTGTGCTTTACCGATGATGTGTTGATGGCCCAGAGTGTTTTCCACCAGCGGTTGACCAAAACTGTCGCGAAACCACGCTAACAATTGCGCTGGTGGGACAGACGAGACAAAGCCCTGCAAGCGCATGGGCAAGCCATGAATGTTGAGTTGCGGCCCTGTATCAAAAGTGCGGACTTTTTTTGGTAGAGCAATCGTTGGCCAGTTTTCTGCCAAGGTGATTTGGGCGGTCAATCCACAACATACCGCCAAAATAATCAGGACAAGACGACGTGGCATGATCATTCTGCTTTCTTTAGTCGATCTTGTGGCACTACATCACGCCAGAATTCGAGCTCACCCAGCTTGGGGCCACTCAGATTGCCTGGCAAATCGATCACATTTACCACACCGTCAACTAGTGGATTGATGGCTGATAAAAGCTTGGTAGGGAAGACGACACTGCTATTTTTGACATTGTCTTCTACCTGTTGTGGATTGCGTGCTTGCCATGGGTTCAGAACGATGCTGGTGCTACGCCGCATGGAAAGATTGATTTGATCGAACGGTTGATAAGACGTCAGACCAGTCGGCAAGTTGGCCAATGTTGTTGTCACGTTGGCGGTGTAGATGCCATTGGCGGCTAGATTAAATTGATTGTTGAGTAAAAAAGGACTGCCATCAGACGCTGCATTAAACGCGTCATTTTGCGTAGGATTTTGCTCAAAACCGAAGCTGAGTGTGACGTCGTTATTCACGTTGTTGATCAGTGCTTCACTTTTGTAATTCCGCCAAAATAGGTTTTGTTGTGCTGCGGAATTATCTGCAGTGTCATTGCTTTTGATGGTGGCATCGGTATTGGTGAAGAAGCGGCGGCGTACTTCGTCGGCCAGTTGGCTTTCTGGTTTCCAGTTATTGATCGTGCTCGGATTACGTGTGACGGCTTCAAAAGCGACGTAGCGGCTGGCAATCTGGCTGGCGTGGCTGATGTCCTGGTATTTGGCGATGAGGGGAATCAGCAAGAAAAGTGGGGTCAGCGCCAGTGCCAGTACCAAAAATTCAGTCAGTGCCTGGCCTCCTTGTTGTTGTCTCATGGGCTGTCTCATGGTGGATTGGCTCCCTGCAGACTATTCCCTTTTTTGATGCTGGCATTGGATTGAATCAGGCGCACTTGCCAGTAAGGATTAAACAGACTGCCGATTTCACGTCCTTTACCCAGAGTTTGCCCGTAAACATTATTCTGCGTATCGCCTTCACGCTGGAAATACACTTCGGAGGTTGAAATCGCCACCAACTCAGACCCGCCAGCAGGTTGAGATTGGTAGGCATTCAAACGCTCTGTGCTGCGGATAGCGGATCGGCCTTCCGAGGTCATGGTTTGGGATTTGTCGCGCCTTAACCGTACTGAAAATTGCAAGTGCGGATCATCTTGCTTGAGAGCGTCTTCGGATAAATCGTAAAAATTGGGTAATCCGGAGTAATCCCATGATGTGCTAGATAATCCGGTTGCCAAGGTACTGGAAGCCGGATTAACAGTGAGTGAGGCATCGTAATGTTCTGGATCAAGATCAGTCGAACTATTTTGGGCTGCGGATTGCAAACCCCATCCTGCGGGGATTTCGGTGATACCTTGACACAATAAATCTTCCTTATCTTTTGGTACCCAACGTTTTTCCGAAAGCGTATCCATGGCTTTCCATTCATCAAGGCCTAATAATTCCGTACCACCGCGCCGGTCTAGCCAGTCCACACGTGGCAAAGCGGTTGGGCAATCTGACCATAAGGCAGGCAGTGACCAACTGCGCTTGGAGACAAAACCATCTTTATTCGCCGCTGTTTTAGCGGCTTCAGCAAAGCGGGAGCGATCGTTGTCGCTATAGCGTTTGACAAAGTTTTCAAACACCTTGTCGTTGGCATCGTTGTCAGACGCTAGTGATTCCACGATCACGCTGCCATCGTTGCGATAATTGGCTTGTGCGACTTCATCCATGACGTCTTGACGTGCTTGTTTCAGTTCGTCATAAGCGATTTTCTGCGCTTTCATCAACACGTCGCGGATGATGGTATCGGATGCTTGGGCTGCATATTTCAATACACCTGGATTGTTTTCATCTGAGCTTGTTTCTGTATTGAATTTGATTGCGGTCTCCGTAGCGCCAAATGCCAGCGCAGCCAGATAAGACGGATAAAACAGCGCGAATTTAGGATTGGCCGCCACGGCGCCAAATGTCGCCAGATTGCTCACATATTTGCTCCATGATGAAAGGCTAACCAGTTGCGCAATCGCGACGGTGTTGGCCATCATGGCGCGATTGGTATAAGCCTCAAAATTGAGCGCACGGGCATGCATCACACCAGCGCTATATGCGACAGCATCGCTGGTGTTGACGAGTTTGACTTTTTCGCTGGACAGCTGACCGGTATTAAATAGAAAAAACAAGGCAGCCAAACCACCAGTTAAAACGAAAATGCCATAAATCAAGGCTTGTCCAGCTTGCTTCTTTCTGTACTGGCCGACGTGTAAACTCATGTCCTGTTTTGTTCGCAATGTGCTGATCAATATTAGTTGGCGGTACCACGCGCATTGTCGTTTTTGTAGCTATCTAATCCTTTGGTTGTGGTGCCTTCCGTTTGTGCATTTGTTGCGGCATCTTGTGCATTTTGGATTGCCTCAGCCGCTGTTTGTCCGGCGATTTCTTTCGCAATTCCAGAAGTTTGGCTACGGATGGTTTTGCCAAAGAATTGATAAACCGCAATCGCCGCTACCCCAACCAGCGCCACGATAATGATGTATTCCGTCATGCCCTGACCAAGCGATGTTTTTTTAGATAGGTTTTGATTGGTGATGGTTTTTTTGCTTGATAAGAACATTTTTTCTCCTAAAAACGGTTATGAATCAGCTGCTTATAAATGCTGATTATTTTGGTGCGTTGATAATTTGTGATAGCGCAGCGTATTGGAAAAATCACGCTGCTGTATTGTTCTTACGCAAACTTATTGCATTGCACCTTCAAAATATTTTAAATAAATTTGCGTATTAAGCAAAATATACACTATTCCGTGCCCAATTCCCTCTCCCACATCAGTGGGAGAGGGGGCGTAATACGCTCATGATTACGATCAGTAAACACAACATCACCACCACGCCATCCCCAATCTGCGTATACAGTGTCTCCCCACCGGTTGCCTGAACATTGCCACTCAAGATACTTTCTTGATCCGCTGCGAGTTGTTTGATCACTTGACCGCTGGCATTAATGTGCGCAGTGATGCCGGTGTTGGCGATTCTCAAGATAGGCCGCCCTACTTCCAGCGCCCGCATGCGAGCAATTTGTAGTGCTTGCTGAATTGCCAGACTGCCTTCAAACCAGGCCAGATTGCTGGGATTGAGCAACAAATTGGCCGTTTTCGCCCGACGCCTGGCTTCGCTTCCTAATAAATCTTCGTGGCAAATTAGGCTACCAACTTGCCATGTTGTGCCACGTTGATTGATGACGAAAGGTGGCTGTGTTTCTTGTCCGGCGCTCATATCTTTGAGTGGAATAGAGAGCGAAGCAGTAAACCAGCCAAATCCCGCCGGGCTATATTCACCAAACGGCATCAAGCGCACTTTGTTGTATTGCATCATGGCGACTGGATTGAAATCAGCTGTACTAGGCGCAATTTGCACCAAGCTGTTGTAACCATCTGAATTGGCTGCTGTGGTGGCAATTCCCAGAAAAATATGACTACCTGTGCGTTGGCTAAATTGTTGCAACTGCACCAACGTCTCATCAGGCAAATCATTGAGGAAAGTGGGGAATGCTGTTTCCGGTGTGACGATCAAATCGGCTGGCGCTTGTTTGATCAATGTCGTTAAATGTTGCACATGTTTGTTTGCATACTCGGGATCGAATTTGTGGGATTGCGTGACGTTGGTTTGAATCAAGCGATAACGCAACGGTTGCCCTATCGTTTGTACCCATTCAACTTTTTGTAGCATCCATCCGATTAGTACTATCATCAGCATCAGCACTAGCGTCAGCATGCTTGTTGATATGGGTATGCGTTTTGATGTTGTTGAAAATATTGAACCTGTCAACAATGCCAAACAATGCGCAAGACAAAATCCAATAAAACTCACGCCATACAACCCTGCAACGGGTGCATAGCCAGCCAACCAAGTGTCGATCAAGCTGTAGCCCAACGATAGCGAAGTAAAACCATTAAACAACAAGCTGCGTGCCCATTCTCCCAAGGTCAATAAAGTAGCCAGCAATATGGCGTGATGGAGATTGAACGATGTGAACGATGCGTTTTGATGCTTGGATAGATATTTGTATAAAGCGCAGGGCAGAGCGGTGAAGGCGGCGAGATAGAGTAAATAAAACAGCGTGCTGGCACCCGCTGCAACAACGCTTAAGCCAGTTTTGGTATGCAAAGTCGTATACATCCAACCATGTCCGGCCAGATGCAAACCTAAGCCAAAGAACCATCCCAGCAAGGCTGCTTGCTTTATTGTATTCGTATGACGTAGCAGATAAAACAAGCCACCATAGCAAATCAGCGTCAATGGCCACCAGCCAAAAGGTGCCCAGCCTAATGTGGCTAATGCACCTAAAAGAATGCTTGTTGTCATACAAACTGGTTGGGTGAGCTTCATATCAATAAAGAAATTTTGTAGGGCGTCAATAAGCGCAGCGCATTGCGCCGCATGGAGCCTTCGATGATGGTGCAATGCGCTGCGCTTATTGCACCTTACTTAACAGGAACATGACCTGCATCAAATGTTGACATGATCTTGTCTAACATCAATAAGCCTTGTCGCATCGCGTCGTATGATGCTTTGAAAAAGTTGTCATGCGCATCTTGCATTGTTGAAGTATTTTTCCTGATTAAATTGCGTTTAGAATAAAATATGTTGAGAAATTTATCTTATATTGCAAATTATGAGTGGTGAATGCGCCAACAAAAAAGGAATATCTCAGATGAAAGCGGTTCGTACATTGTGTTTAATCGCGTTTTGCGCATTTCTTCCCGCTTGTACGACATTTGCCACACTTTTTCCCTCTGAAAACGTTTGCGTGACACGTCGCGTGAGTAATGATTACGTGATGACTGGTACGGTTGATCATATTCGTGCCTATATATATGGCAATCGCACCGTGATTGAATTGGATGGCAATGCTTTTTCATCAATGTTTTCTCCATCGCCTGCATTGCTGGTGACGGATGAAGTGGGCACATTTGTGCCCTATGAAAAAATTGGGCAGCTATATCGTCTTGCGCGTCGTTTG
>CAZMPS010000061.1:5887-8311 GCA_964568305.1 uncultured Burkholderiaceae bacterium | reverse complement strand
AAAGCATAGCCTTGCTCCGCCAAATCCAACATTTGAGCATCACCACCTTGGGCCATCAAATGATAGATAAATGCATTAAAAAATTGCAAATACGAATTAGTTGGGTCTAACTGAAGAGCGGCATTCATTTGGGATGAGCCATCTTCAAGACGACCTTGACTAACCAATTCAATTGCTTTTATCGCTTTAACCTTATGTTCGCTATTAACGCGATCTTTAGGCACCGAAGCTAACAATTTAGAAAGATCTACACCAAAAGGACGCACAGTGCCCAAATTTGAATCTGAATCAAAAGACCAATTAGAGGCCCCTACGGGAATTTGCGTAAAAGTCAACACCGCAGCTGCCACCGCAAGTCGCAAAACAGATTTTTTAGGGAATACGTGCATTAATGACTTATCAATACAAACAGATTTCATTGGATTAATCAGCATAAGGAAGAACTAAATTTCTAGTTTTTAAATATTTAAGCACACCAGAATGTAAAGGAATGGTAATACCATCCTTAAACATGTCATCTCGATTTAAATCACGTAATGCGGGATCAAATTTTTTTAATTCATCAAGCTTACTCATCACAATAGATACGAAGCGAAAAACAGATTCGTCGCTCACATTTTTACGTGTCACTAGCATTGCTTTATACCCAAAAGATACAATGCCATCAGGATGACCAAAATACGTTCCACCAGGTATGGAAAGACGAGTCATTAGTGGATTCGCCATAATAACTTTACTCACCAAAGACTCGGAAATAGGGACAATACGACCACCACACTCTTCTATCAAACGCCGATAAAAAGGCGCTCCATTTCCCAAGGCTTGAACCACGATATCAACTTTTCCCTTACAAAAAGCATCCGCTACCTGGGAGGTTCCCAATTGGCTAATCGATGAAAAATCACTTTCTTTCAATCCCAAATTCTTTAACAACCCCTCAACAATAGTACGCTGTCCAGAGCCGCGATTACCTAAATTAATAGCATGTCCAGCCAATTGCGATGTATCGTTTATTTTCGCCTCACGTCTAGCGATAATGAGAACTGGTGTTGCATACAAAGACATGACTGCACGTAAATCGTTATCTGAATCAGAATCACTATTCTTGACTATAGATTCTGCATAGGCGATATCTGATCCTGTCATTCCCATTGTCAACTCACCATGGGAAACCGCTTTAGGATTATATTCAGCGCCCACAGTACGATATGCCACACAACGCAACAAACTCGTTTTCCTCTCTTCATTAACGAGCGCGCAAATTTTCGATCCTATGGGATAAAAGCTACCACTAGCCGAAGCCGTACCCAACGAAATCAACTTATCACGAAAATCATTCTCACCATCCGCCCAAACAGGAATGTTGCAAATAGGCAACAAAGCAACAAACGGAAAAACATAACGATAAATTTTTTTCTTAAAATTTAATCTAGTTTTGATACACTCAATCATATTGACAATCTCATTATCGATTTATTATCAAACATCTTGCCTGAAAGTATCCAAAAAACTCTTTCGATAGTCAAGAAAAATATTTATTAAAAGAAATATAAAAAATAGCCATCATGCTTCAACCAATCCAACTAATCCTTGCCACGCGCCTCGATTGCTTCCCATTTCTCCAAGTTTTCCAATAACAACAAATCAATTTCAGCAAATCGAGATTGAAGTTGTTTGACTTCATTAGCCTGATTTTTATACAAATCTGGATCAGATAACTTATTAGCAATCACCTTTTGCTCTGCTTCCAAATCGGCAATCAATATTGGTAATTGTGCTAACTCTTGTTGCTCTTTGTAACTCAATTTTTTTTGCTTGATTGTCGTTGGTGCCTTAGTCGATATTGATATTGGTATTGAAGTTGGTGCTGCTACCTTTGTTGCCACCTGTCCCGTATTTGCTTGCACAGTAGTAGTTGGGCGCATCCGCTCCCAATCGGTATAACCACCGACATATTCGCGCCATGCGCCATTCCCTTCGGAAACAATCACTTGAGTGACTACGTTGTCCAAAAAGGTACGATCATGGCTCACCAAAAACACCGTGCCTTGATACTCTTCCAATAACTCCTCTAATAACTCAAGCGTCTCAATATCCAAATCATTAGTCGGCTCATCTAACACCAACACATTGGCGGGTTTGGCGAATAAACGCGCCAACAGCAAACGATTGCGCTCACCGCCAGAAAGCGATTTCACTGGCGAGCGAGCGCGCTCTGGAGCAAATAAAAAGTCATTCAAATAAGTCATCACATGCTTACGTTGACCATTGATCTCGACCCAATCACTCCCAGGAGAAATGGTATCCAGCAAATTAGCTTCTTCATTTAATTGCATACGCATTTGATCAAAATACGCGATTTGCAACTTGGTGCCTAACTTTATTGTGCCGGTATCGGCTTGTTCTTGGCCTAAAATCAGCTTC
>CAZMPS010000061.1:0-5877 GCA_964568305.1 uncultured Burkholderiaceae bacterium | reverse complement strand
CCCATAATGCTTACTGACATTTTCCAGTTCAGCGACGATCTTGCCTGAACGTTCTCCGGCAGACACATCCAGTTTGACTTGACCTTGCCGCTCACGTCGCAAAGCACGTTCGACACGCAATGCTTCTAATCTTTTCACACGCCCCTCATCACGCACGCGTCTGGCTTTGACGCCTTTGCGTATCCACACTTCCTCTTGCGCCAAAAATTTATCGAACTTAGCATTTTCGACTTCTTCGTTCGCTAATTGCTCTGCTTTTCGTACTTGATACGTAGTGAAATTTCCCGGGAAAGACGTCAACTTGCCACGATCAAGTTCAATAATACGAGTCGCCACGTTATCCAAAAAACTACGATCATGCGTGATAAACAGCACACTGCCTCGATAGTCGCGCAGCAGATTTTCCAGCCAAAGAATCGAACTAAAATCTAAATGGTTAGTCGGTTCATCCAACAGTAATACATCCGGCGCACTCACCAACGCACAAGCCAATGCCACCCGTTTTTGCATCCCACCCGACAAGGCTCCCATCAAAGCGCTTCCCTGCAAATTCAACCGATCCAATGTCGTTTCCACCCGATGCTTAATATTCCAGGCATCGGCGGCATCTAATTTGACCTGGATTTCATGCATCTTTTCCATCAAAGCATCATCATCGTCACCACCAAACTGCGTGGTTAATACATCGTATTCATTCAACAAAGCTTGAAAATCCCCAATGCCAGCCGCAACAGCATCAAACACCGACATGTCTGGCGAAAATTGTGGCTCTTGCTCCACATATGCAATCTTGATTCCTTGCTGCATGACCAGCAAACCATCATCCAGCTTGGATGTTTTGGCAATAATTTTTAACAAAGAAGATTTGCCCGTACCATTACGTCCAATCAAACCAACACGCTCCATTGTTTCCAATGAAAAATCAGCATGATCAAGCAAAGCAACGTGGCCGAACGCCAGTTGCGCATCAGAAAGAGAAATGACTGCCATAAAATTTAAATATTGGGATGGAGAAAAAAGAAAGACCGCATTGTACGGGCATGCCAAGATGCAAGTCTATGCCGCGACAACAGATGACTTTAGAACGGAAATCGGATTTTATCCGCCACCAAGCTCAGTTATAATGCCGGCTCGTTCTCACTTTTGAACACTAATATCACCCTCTCCGTAGCACAATGGATAGTGCACATGCCTCCTAAGCGTGGGATACAGGTTCGATTCCTGTCGGAGAGACCAAGATGACGTATTATCAACTTCAGTACAAATACGTTAATGAAGGCTGAAAATCAATGATTTTCAGCAGCAGACAAAGACAACATCCGCTCCACATAACGAGCAACCAAATCCACTTCAAGATTGACCAGATCGCCAGATTGCAAATGTTTTAACGTAGTAACAGCCATGGTATGGGGGATGACGTTGATGGAGAAACGGCAAACCGCATTTGTCACATTTTCCGCATTTTTCGACGTTGAGGATTCGTCAATATCCAAGATGTGATTAATAGTCAGCGCAACGCCGTTTACTACAACGGAGGCCTTATAGGCCAGATATTTCGCCAACGATTGTGGGGCATCAATGACTAACTCCCATGATTCTCCGACTGGTGCAAATTTGTGGACTCTGCCCAAGCCATCAACGTGGCCGGATACCAAATGGCCGCCTAGTCGGTCCGCCAACGTTAATGCTTTTTCGAGATTGACTTCATGCAAATGATCCAATCCCACTGTGCAATCCAAACTGGCGCGTGAGACGTCGACTATAAAACCTTGCGCAGTTTTCTCCACCACGGTCATGCAGGCACCGTTAATGGCAATCGAATCGCCTAGGCACACATCGTCCATAGGCAAACTGCCTGCTGCGATGGAAAGACGGACACCGGCGTTTTCGGCGCCACCTAAAACTTGAACATCAATGATCTGACCAATGGCAGCGACGATACCAGTAAACATAAGATTATTTAAAAATAAAGAAATTTATAAAAATAAAAATTTAAAAACCAGGATGAAGGCGCGCAAGTATACGGATATCCTCTCCGACCTTCTTGATTTCCTGAAATTTGAGCGACGCTTTGTCTTCTAAGCTAGAAATCACTGGCAAATCAAACATACCCTGCCCTTGTCCCAACACACTAGGCGCAAGATAAAGCAACAACTCATCCACACATCCTTCACGCAGCAAAGCGCCGTTCAACGTCGCACCGGCTTCAACATGCAATTCGTTGATGGCACGTTTGCCCAATTCCAACATCAATTGCGGCAAATCTACTTTGCCATGCACATTGGGCAGCACCATGACTTCGACACCCGGCGTTTCTAAAGCAGCTTGTTTTTTTGCATCATCGATTGCTGTAACGATCAAAGTATTACCACCAACTAACACGCGGGCATTGGTGGCGATTTTCAAATTACTATCGACCACAATCCGCTGTGGTTGCCGTGTATGTAAAAAATTCTCTTCATTCACATTGAGTCGCACGGTTAATTGCGGATCGTCTTTTTTGACCGTGCCAATCCCCGTCAAAATAGCACCAGCACGCGCGCGCCAAACATGGCCGTCGTCACGTGCTTGCTGTGATGTAATCCATTGGCTCTGACCATTTAACAAAGCCGTTTTGCCATCCAAACTGGCCGCCACTTTCATCCTGACCCAAGGCTTGCCACGCTGCATGCGTGACAAAAATCCCAGATTAATTTCCCGGGCGGCTTCGCTCAACACACCGACTTCAACATCTACGCCAGCGGCTTTAAGCCGTGCTAAACCTGCTCCGGCGACTAAGGGATTCGGGTCTTCGATAGCGGCCACCACTTTTGCAATACCGGCTTGAATCAACGCCTCAGTACAAGGCGGCGTGCGGCCAAAGTGATTGCATGGCTCCAGCGTGACATACACCGTCGCTCCCTGCACATCATGCCCTTTGGCCCGCGCATCTTTTAGCGCTTGCACTTCGGCATGATCGCTGCCAACTTTTTGGGTATAGCCAACGCCAATGACAGTGTCATTTTTAACGATGACACAACCAACTCGGGGATTGGGCGCAGTATCGGGCGTGCAGCACTCGGCAAGCTGTATGGCTTGTTGCATGTATAGGGATTCGTGGATAGGGTTCATGGCCGTATTGTAATCTGCCATTCAAATTTATTAATTGGCCCAACACGATTCAACAGTCGCTGTATGCGTACCGCTTACACCACGCAATCCGGTTTGATCCAGGGTCAACGTGCCACATTGATCGGTCTGCACCGGCACTGCTTGCAAAGTGTAGCTGGTCGCTGTTGTACCTGGTAGGACGCTGTGGCGATATTTTTCTGCGCCGGAAATGGGTGATTTGGATAATGGGCTTGGCAACACCGGTTCTTGTCCTGCATTCAAATAACTGTTGTTCAAGGTAAATTGCTGCTCCATCCAGTTTTGTGCCTGCAACAAGACCGATTTCGCTTCCATCCGTGCCGTACGTTGAACGTACTCACGATAATGGAACATCGCCAGCGTGCTAAGAATAGCCACCACGGCCAGGGTGATGAGTAATTCAACCAATGTGTAGCCTGGTGTTATTGTCATTTTTGCACACATATTGATACGTATATTTATACGCATAGCTTGCCTTTTAATTCATAAACAACTGATGCCAAACCCTTAATGGCGGTTTGGATTTGATTTTGAGGGTTTGCGTTTCTGTACTGCCATTAGGGTGAAGGACGATGACTTTCTTGGTTTTGTTTGGAATTTGCAAAGGTGCAGCAGATGATGAGGGTGAAGCGGATGAAGCAGACGCAATCGTCAAAATATTGCTCATGCCAGCAATAGCGCCCAGCATATTCATAACGCTGTAAGAAGAAAGCGCAAATACTGGCGCGGCCAAGGCACCGCCGGTTAAATAATCCACGCCCATCAAACGGGATTGGCCAGCGTCGGCACAATTTGTACTTGTCGCATCCGGCGTTGAAGTCGAAGTCGATAGCCACAGAATGTTTTCTGTCACGACTGGTTCGCCCACCACATGCTCACCCTGGCTCAAGTTCAAATCGATAAACCAGCCACGTTGATTGCCCCAATCCACGGCAAAATTGCTCAAGCTGGCGCCGCCTTCGGCTGGCGTCAAGGTTTGCTCCTGCAATGCTGTCGTACGAGAGACAGTAATCGCACTCGCACCAGGCTTGTCCCAAATGCCATACACGCTATTGATTTGTGTACTTTGCGTACTTTGTGTACCAAACAAAATCAAATACCCGCCTTTAGGGTGATAGGCAATCGCTGGTCTTTGCAGAATGGGCTGCACTTGCCCAGTGCTATCTTCGGCTATGAAGATAGGATGACCGCTATACGCCACTTGCCATTTCTTCTTGTCGGTATCGCTCAAATCAAACTTCCACAACCGTCCTTGTATGTCACCGGCATACGCGGCGATTAATTCACGTTCAGCGTTGAACAACAAGGCGGGCGTTGATAAACCATTCGATATGCTGGTGTTGGTACTAGCACTACCGCTTCCAGTATCGATTTTTGTAATCAAATTACCGGTAAACACATTTACCAAATACAGGACCGATTTTTTATTCACGCTATCCACGCCGTTGCCATAAATGGCTGCCCATTCGCCATTACGCAAACGTACAACTGCTCCTTTTCCCAGCACATATCCCAGGTCATCATCGCTACTGGCGTCTCGTTCCCACAGCACATTGCTGATGGTTGGTGTCGACACATCCAACGCAAATATGCTTTTGGCACCGGCTCCTGTTGAACCTAGCAACAATGTTTTCCAGCCATTAGCTGAATAAGCATCGCCTTCGCTCAATTGCCCATCGACAAAATATTGATGCGCATAATTCGGATCGCTGAGTTTTTTCAAATTGGGATACACCGAATTCGGAATAAAAGCGAACTGCTCCACCCCAGTCCAAGCATCAAAACCATGCAACATGCCATCGTTTGCCCCCACGTACACCATGGGATTACGTGATTCTTTGGTTTTCATAAAAGCACGATACAGCACCCCACCGCCCTGGGCGACAGGAATGGCTTGATAGGCAAAATTGCTTTTGTGCACATAAAGCGGTGAAGAATGCACGATGTCGCCCAGCTGATTGCTGCGAGCTCTATAAATTCCATCCGTTTGTCCAACTTCCTGCCCTGCATATCCTTTTAAATAACGCACAACATCTTCCGACCCCAAAGCTGTTTTTTGTGCTTCGCTTAAGTTCGCCCAATCAAAATTGACGGCAGAATTGGTGCCATTCCACGTGACAATGTTGCGCTGATTCCAAGCTGGCAAAACAGTCGCCGCATCCCATGATGGTGTAACGCTGACCACCCCATCGGCGCTCACGAAATACGCTTTGAGATGCCCTGACCAATCGCTTGCTTCAAAACTAGCTACATAGCTAAAAGATGATGTTTGAGAGGAAGTTTGATCGGATTGAT
Organism: uncultured Burkholderiaceae bacterium; assembly: GCA_964568305.1. Lineage (GTDB taxonomy): Bacteria > Pseudomonadota > Gammaproteobacteria > Burkholderiales > Burkholderiaceae_D > JAGKXB01. Next base: position 453 of record CAZMPS010000061.1, on the reverse strand, counting down.
TGAAATTAAGCACCATGCCAGTCGCTGTAGCTGTCGTTGAGCTGCACGTGGTGGGGATTTGCGATAACTCGGCGTGCGAGAAATTGGATAAAAAACCAATCAAACCAAGCAAGCTTAGCGATATCAAAAGAACTATGCGGTTAGCAATTTGATTCATCACAGTACCAAATAACTTTGCAACAATACGACGCGATTCATTGCTCCACCCACATTGAAAATAAAGTGTGCATCAGTCGCCGCTCCTATTGGCTCACCGGTGCTGTTGTAGCTCATCTTTTTAGCAAAAACCACACTATGCGTTTTGCCAGGCAATGCTGCCGACGCAACAAAATATTCATCCACAACCTCGCTTTTGATGTAGTCAATCAAAGAGGGAAAAGGATAAATTTTGGCTTTGGTTTGGAAAAGTTTTACATAAAAAAAGTGATTGTTTCTTCTTGCCTCCACTCTTTT
>CAZMPS010000060.1:0-8429 GCA_964568305.1 uncultured Burkholderiaceae bacterium | reverse complement strand
GACCGTAGCTTGGATGTGCAAATTTCACGCTTGCGTAAATTAATTGAACCGGATCCTTCGGCACCGCTTTATATTCAGACTGTATGGGGCTTGGGCTACGTGTTTATTCCTGAGGGGCAACCCCGTTGAAATCCGCTATGACCGCGATTATGACCAGCTTAGGGTGGTTAAAAAGTGGTTTGGTTTGGCGCACTTTTTTCCTGCTTGCTGCATTAATTACTCTTAGCATGGCTGCTTGGGTGGCCAGTTTTCGCATGGTGGAGCGCACGCCGCAAGAGCAGCAAATGGCTGCGCAAATTATTTCTGTTGTGACGATTACTCGTGCGGCCTTGACGCACTCGGCGCCAGAGTTACGGCGTGAATTATTATTTGATTTGGCTAGCAATGAGGGAATTCGTATTTATCCGCTTGAAAAGACAGATCGCGTCGAACCTACGCCAGAACAAATGCGTGAGCTGAAATTCAGAGTGCAGGAAAGATTGGGGCAAGATACAAAATTTGCTGGAAAAGTGAATGGTGTAACTGGTTTCTGGATCAGTTTCAAAATCGATGACGATGCATACTGGTTGATGCTGGATCGCGGGCGTATAAAACGGATTACTGGTTTGCAATGGCTATGGTGGACAGGCGTTGTATTAATGTTGTCATTGTTGGGCGCAATATTTATTTCTCGTTTGATTAATTTACCTTTGGCACGTCTTGCTTCTGCGACCAGAGCAGTGGCTAAAGGTTTGCAATACTTTCCTTTACCTGAGAGTGGTCCCCCCGAAATTTTGCAGGTCAATCGTAGTTTTAATCAAATGGTGCAAGACTTGCAACGTGTCGAATCAGATCGCAATCTGGTGTTAGCAGGGATTTCACATGATTTGCGCACGCCTTTGGCACGTATGCAATTAGAACTGGAAATGGCCGATTTATCAGATCATGTGCGTTCTGGCATGCAATCTGACTTGATGCAAATGGATGCAATTATTGGGCAGTTTCTTGATTACGCCAAACCGCTGGATACGCTGAATTTAATAGCGATTGATATCAGTGCGTTGCTAATGGATGTGGCAAATGTTGTTTCTCGTTTACCTGACGTACGCATTACAACAGATATTCAGCCGGATCTGAGTGTCATGGGCCATGCTACAGACTTAAAACGGGCTGTGAATAATTTGCTAGAAAATGCCCGACGCTATGGGAAAACTCGTGATTGTGACGTGAGCGATATCCATTTTGCTTGCCACTTAAAGAATTTACATGGCACAAAGTATGTCGTCATTGAAATTACTGATAATGGGTGTGGTGTGCCGGAAACAGAAAAAGAGCGTTTAATGCAACCATTTGTCAGGTTAGATGCTGCTCGTGGACAAGCAAATGGTGCAGGTCTTGGTCTGGCAATTGTAAAAAGAATCGTGCAACGTCATGGCGGGCAGCTTTCTTTACATAATCGTAATGCGGCGAGGCGTGCTGGATTGGTGGTTCAAATTACTTTACCCGCAGTGAATTTTTAATTTTACTCATCTCATTTGTTTGAAAGTCTTTAAAATGGCGCGGTTTGAAATGTGTGCTAGTTTGGACTTGCTCGTTAATTATTGATTATTGATTATTGATTGTTGTTAGGTATATGTGGAATGAATAAAAAATTGATGCGCTGGATAGTCTTTTTAACCTGCATCGTATGGGGAGCGACGGGAAATGCGATTGGTTTGGGATCACTCCGCATGCAATCTGGCTTGAATCAACCGTTGCGTGCCAGTATTCCTTTAGTCGGGGTGGATAACTTAGATGTTAGTGCAAGTTGTATCAAAGCAATGCTTGAGTCCCTAGACGGGATATTTATTGATTCCCCGCAAATTAGCCTCATGCGTAATATCCAGTCAACAACTATCGTGTTGTCTTTGCGCCAAGTTATTCGTGAGCCGGCTCTCAAACTAACCGTTGATGTGGGGTGCAATAATCCGATTCGACGAGAATATAAGGTATTGTTGGATCCTGTTTCATCTTCCTCCTCTTGGACATCGAAAGAGGGTGAGCAGCGTAAAGAACAACAAAAAGAACAACAAAAAGAGCAAGAAAAAACGTTTGATTTTGATTCGTCACAAAATCTAAAACTGCACAACATGCCAACGTTAAGTATGCGTCAATCCGACGCTAATGCTAATCAAGATGAGTTGGCCATTTTTGAGAGAAAGATGAGGCGCTCATCAAGGTCATCTCAAGTCAATCAAAAAAATTCAACGAATTCAGCTAATTCAACAAATTCAGCTAACAATAAAACACAAGACGTGTTGAAACTATCTAGTGGTGGTTCGACTAGCGGAACGGATAATATCGAAATACATGGCGATTACCGTTTGAAATTGGCAGATAAATTATCCCGCTCGCCTTTGCTTGCCGGTGTGGCAGAAATACGAGCAGCCCAGATACAGTTTGCTGCAATGTTGCGCGGAGAAGATCCTGTGAAAAATGCAGAGATTCAGGTTAAGCAGGCACAAGTCAAAATGGAGGCATTACAGACAGAGGTGACAAGATTGACTATGGCACATCAACTTAGCGAAGATCTGATGTTTGATATGCAACAAAAGTTGTTTTCCTATGTTTGGATTCTAGTTTTAGGTGGGTTGTTGTTAATTAGTATAGGGGTGATTGTGTGGCTTTCATTCCGTTTGAGTATTGCGCAAAGAATGGGGAGAGCGCATTGGTGGGAAGGCAAATCATCTCCCAAAGAAGAAAAACATGCGGTGAAGGAAGAAGTAAAGGGGCAGGATTATCCTCACCTTTCAGATTGAGTCGTTATTTAATCAAATTTTCCCCTTAAGTATCTTGGGTGTTGATGCTTTAGGTGTTTTTAAATTAGCTTGATGCGCATTGTTCTAATACATTGAAAATACGCGGAGTGACCCTTTCACTTCGACTCTATCCTTGTAGAACCCGTAGCTGTACCGTATGCTTTTACTCAGATGGTAAGGCAATCTGCTGATCTACACTAAATTGATAATCTTTAAATACGTGCTCCGCACTTAATATTTGATAACTACCATCATCCAAACGTTTGGTCGTGTCTTTAAGGCGGTAAGTGGTATGGCCGCAAGTCCAGCAATTAAAATTACGCATGTGAGTGCACAAACATGTTTTTTCCATGATGGAAATATTCTTTGTGCCAGGGTGACGTTCTACTTCCTGATTGTAGGCGGTAATGTAAGCACAACTGCCATTACCATCCAATAAGTAACCATATGATTCACAATTAGGGCGTATACCCGAACCTATAGCTGGTGTACTTTTCAACATCCGCATTGGATAGCCAGTTGGTGAGATAGTGTTGACTTCAATATCTCCTTCATTGGCTTTGAAGTATTCTTGTTTGACCTTGTCTGGTAAACCGCATTCTTTTGTGATGGTAAAGCGCGTGGCAACTTGCACTGCTGCTGCGCCGTTTTCGAGGAAGGAGACAGCATCGCTGCCAGTAAATACTCCACCTGCTGCAATCAAAGGAATCGCTAGCCTTTCGGTTTCTAGGTACTTTGAAATGTCTGCGACAATAGTGTGTAAGTCATATTCAGCCCAATCCATGCCAAAACCAAGATGACCACCAGCAAGAGGGCCTTCGACGACTACATAATCCGGCAAGCGATTGAGTTTGGCATTTTTACGCAAAAAAAGTTGTAGGGCGCGCACGGACGAAACAATGATGCCCAGTTTGGCATCGCGAAAACGCGGATGATCCTCCATTAAAGCAAATGAGCCCAAATGTAAACCGGCGCTTAGGGTAATCCCATCAATACCGGCATCAAGAGCAGAATGCAGACGCACTCGGAGTGTTTCACGAGGAGCATTCATGGTGAGTTTTTCCATGCAATTGATGAAAATCAAACCATCGCCACGTTTTGCTTGCATGGTTTTTCCTACGTGTAATTGGGTGGCTTCAGCTAATTGTCCCAAATCAAATTTCACGCTGGATTTGTCGGAGTTGTCAATATTGTATTTATATTGACGTGTTTTTTCCTTGACGAAGCTGGTATCAAAACGACGATCGGAGACATCTTGAACCATAGCATCTGAAATATGCCCAATTCCACCTAACCTAGAAACCTCTAGTGCCAGTTCGGCCGTTGAGATATCTACTCCCATGCCACCTATTACTATGGGGACCAATTCTTGTTTGCCAAACCGTAGGCGGAAATCGTCAACACGTTTCATTGCTATCCTTGAACTGCCATTGATTAAATGTTTGTATAAATTTTTGTATTTTGTATATTTTTTGTTGAGCATTTTTTGCGGGCTCAATTTTACCTTACGGAAGAGTACTTGATACTTTTTTTCCTCGGTAATCCCATCAACCTACAAGAGCACAAGAGCACAAGAGCACAAGAGCACAAGAGCACAAACATTTTGATGTCCATTAAGTGAACTTTTTATAAAAATTGAAGAACAATCATTGTTGTTGCCGTGTTGCGTGTATGAGTAGATAATTGCTGCATTGCAGCAAATTCCTAAGCGAAGAACCAGAAAGATGGAAAAAACATGATGAATTTCAATTTGCTCAAAGAAACGTTTGCCAATTTTGTGCGCTCGCATGGCATGAGACGGCATTTTCGCCGTTTGGCAATTTTGGATATGTTCCGTAGTGCATCTATGGCAAAAGAGTTGTCGTCTTCGCATGCACAAATTTTGATGCAAGCTTCACATATGCCGATTGAGTCGTTATTGCAGCATTTTGGTAGTCGGCATGAGGGATTGATGGAAGCGGAGGCTGAAGAGATTTTGGGGCGCGTTGGGCCGAATGAGGTTGAGCATGAAAAGCCATTGCCATGGTGGTGGCATTTGTGGAATTGCTATCGTAATCCATTTAACCTGTTGCTGACCGTATTGGCGACTATTTCCTATTTTACTGAAGATATGAAAGCGGCGATTGTCATCGCTATCATGGTTATGTTGTCCACAATCTTGCGTTTTGTGCAGGAAACACGTTCTAACAAAGCGGCTGAAAAATTGAAGGAAATGGTGAGTAATACCGCCACCGTTTTGCGACATGAATTGCTTGAGCAGGAACATCATGTTGACACCATGCCACGTCATCCGAATGGATTAAATGGGTTAAACGGATTAAATCGGTTTGAAATACCCATTAAACGTTTGGTGCCAGGTGACATGATTTTGCTTTCTGCTGGCGACATGATTCCCGCGGATGTGCGGATATTGAGCGCCAAAGACTTGTTCGTTAGCCAGGCGGCAATGACGGGGGAATCGATGCCAGTCGAAAAGTTCGCCTCTGACCAAGGTGAAAAAACGTCTAATCCGTTGGACCTCGACAATCTTTGCTTTATGGGCACCAATGTAGTGAGTGGTTCTGCTAGCGCGATTGTGGTGGCTACCGGTAATCAAACTTATTTTGGCGCTTTGGCTGAACGAGTAACGTCGAATAGTCGCGAAGAGACTGCATTTCAAACTGGGGTGAATAAAGTCAGCTGGCTGCTCATTCGATTCATGCTAGTCATGACGCCGATCGTATTTTTACTGAATGGTTTTACTAAAGGTGATTGGTTCGAAGCATTTTTATTTGCGCTATCAGTCGCCGTTGGTTTGACGCCTGAAATGCTGCCAGTAATTGTTACCTCTACCTTGGCTAAAGGTGCGGTTATTTTGTCGCGTAAAAAAGTGATTGTTAAACGTTTGGATGCGATTCAGAATTTTGGCGCCATGGATGTGTTATGTACCGACAAAACCGGTACTTTGACTCAAGACAAAATTTTTCTGGCACGCCATACCGATGTATTTGGAAAAGAATCGGACACCGTGTTGGAATACGCCTATCTGAATAGTTATTACCAAACGGGTTTAAAAAATTTACTGGATGTAGCTGTATTGGAGCATGCTGAGGTACATCGTGAATTAGAAGTTGCGACGGCCTTCCATAAAGTAGATGAAATTCCATTCGATTTTACAAGGCGTCGGATGTCGGTAGTTGTGGCTGAACACAACTCTAATCATTTGCTCATTTGCAAAGGTGCTGCAGAAGAAATTTTCTCTATCTGCAACAAGGTGCAAGACGGTGAAAAAGTAGAGCCGCTGACGACTGAACTGTTGGCGCGTATTCAGGCAGTGACAGCTGATTTAAATGAAGAAGGCTTGCGCGTAGTCGCTGTAGCGGCGAAAGAATTACCCCCCGAAAAAGAAGTGTATGGTTTAGCCGATGAGTCTGATTTGATTTTGATTGGCTACATTGCCTTCCTTGATCCGCCTAAAGAATCGACAGCACCTGCCTTAAAAGCATTAAAAGCACATGGCGTAGATGTCAAGATTTTGACTGGTGATAATGAGCTGGTGACAGCCAAGATTTGCCGCGAGGTTGGTTTGCCGGTAGCGGGTATGTTGTTGGGTGCTCAAGTTGAAAGCATGAGCGATGCAGAACTAGCACAGCGGGTAGAAACAACCACGGTGTTTGCAAAATTGAGTCCCGCCCATAAAGAACGGATTGTACGAGTGCTGCACGACAAGGGACATGTGGTTGGATTTATGGGGGATGGTATTAATGATGCGCCAGCCTTGCGCGCAGCAGATATCGGCATATCAGTTGATACCGCGGTTGATATTGCCAAAGAAGCTGCCGATATTATTTTGTTGGAAAAAAGTTTGATGGTGTTGGAAGAGGGAGTGTTGGAGGGGCGTAAGACGTTTGCCAATATGCTGAAATACATCAAGATGACGGCCAGTTCAAATTTTGGCAATGTGTTTTCAGTATTGGTGGCGAGCGCGTTTTTACCCTTCTTACCTATGTTGCCAATGCAATTGTTAGTGCAAAATTTGCTTTACGACTTGTCGCAAATTTCGATTCCTTTTGATAATGTGGATCAGGAGTTTTTAGATAAGCCACAACACTGGGATCCAGCCGATTTGGGGCGATTTATGGTGTTCTTCGGGCCTATTAGCTCAGTTTTTGACATAACGACTTTTGCGCTACTGTGGTTTGTGTTTGGTGCCAACGTGCCCGAACATCAAACTTTGTTCCAATCTGGTTGGTTTGTCGAAGGTTTATTGTCACAAACATTGATCGTTCATATGATTCGTACAAGAAAAATACCATTTTTACAAAGTCGGGCAGCTTGGCCTTTGCTTGGTATGACTTTGGCAATTATGGCGATGGGTATTTTGTTGCCAATGTCCAGTCTCGCTCCTTATTTTAAATTTCAAGCTTTGCCATTGATGTATTTTCCATGTTTGTTGATGGTTTTGTTTGGTTATGCTGTTTTAACGCAGGCAATGAAAGGATGGTATGCGCGGAGGTATGGTTGGCAGTGAGTTCATTTTTCCTCATATCTGCCATGAATTTTAAGATGAAATTTTTGTTTTTTTGTTTATACAAGCGTGCATACAAGTTAATGCAGAGCTTGTTTGTTTGGCTGCTTGCAATAGCCATGACAACGACATTCATACTGATGCCATCGATTAGCACAGCGCAAAATAAAGCGAATGGTGGTTTAAATTTGCCAACTTTGGGCGATACCGAACGTGGTAATTTGTCGCCCTTGATGGAGCGCAAATTGGGTGAGCAGATCATGCGTGATATTCGGCGTGATCGTGATTATCTAGATGATGCGCCATTGCTGGAATATTTGAATAATTTTGGCGCCACGTTAGTCGCAGCTCGGGTGAAAGATGCGAATGAAACGACGCAGGATTTTTCCTTTTTTGCGGTGCGTGATCCAACCTTGAATGCATTTGCTTTGCCAGGTGGATTTATTGGTGTGCATTCGGCCTTAATATTGGCGGCACAAAATGAATCCGAGTTCGCATCTGTTATAGCGCATGAAATTGGTCATGTCGCACAGCGTCATATTGCGCGTATGTTGGGGCAGCAGCGTCAGGATGCCTTGATTCCTTTGGCATCGGTTTTGTTGGCAGTGTTGGCATCACGTGGTAGTCCGGATTCTTCCATCGCCTTGTTGGCAGGTGGTCAAGGTGTAGCCTTGCAACGACAATTAAATTTTAGCCGTGATGCTGAGCGTGAAGCGGATCGTATTGGGTTACAAATTTTGCAAAATGCCAATTTTGATCCTTCTGGCATGGTGGGTTTTTTTGCTCGGATGCAATCTGCAACCCGTTCTTATACGGATAACGCACCTTCATTTTTACGTTCTCATCCTTTGACAACGGAGCGCATTGCTGACATTCAGGAGCGGATACGTGACTTTTCTCCTTCAGGACAAACAGATGGGCCGTTTTCGGCTACGCGTCCTTTGCGTTCTATGCATCCTATGCGTGTTGATGGTCTGGATTTTCATTTGATACAGGCCAGGGTGAGAGTGCTGCAAGATAGTTCGCAGCAAGGTTTATACGATGCAAAGTTGATCTTTGATAATCAATTGCTTAATAACAATAGCAATAAAAATAAAGCGCAAAAAAAACTTGTCCAAATCATTGCGGCCCAATATGGCTTGGCC
>CAZMPS010000059.1:0-8505 GCA_964568305.1 uncultured Burkholderiaceae bacterium | reverse complement strand
GGTCTATTTGGCACCAAATTTTTGGGAAATAAAATTGGCCGTATTGCCTCACACAGCGTCACGATATTGGGTGTGCTGATTGCATTCGTTATTTCACTCAATACGCTTTCAGCTGTTTTGATAGAGGGTGCTGGATTTAATGGCACTATTTATAACTGGATGACCATTGCTGGACTAAAGTTGGAAGTGGGCTTTCTGGTGGATAGTTTGACTGCCATGATGATGTGCGTCGTGACTTTCGTTTCTTTAATGGTGCATATTTATACCATTGCTTATATGAAAGATGACGAGGGCTACAATCGTTTCTTCTCCTACATTTCGCTTTTTACTTTTGCCATGTTGATGCTGGTAATGAGTAATAACTTTTTACAATTATTCTTTGGTTGGGAAGCAGTAGGGTTGGTTTCTTATTTATTGATTGGTTTTTGGTATACCAAACCTACCGCTATCGTTGCCAATATGAAGGCATTTTTGGTTAATCGGGTAGGGGATTTTGGCTTCATTTTGGGTATTGGTTTATTGCTAGCGTATTCTGGCTCAATGAATTATGCGGAGGTATTTGCGCAAAAAGATGTACTTGCAAAAGTGTTGTTGCCAGGTACAGATTGGATGTTATTAACTGTTGCTTGCATCTGCTTGTTTATTGGGGCGATGGGTAAATCTGCACAATTTCCGCTGCATGTATGGTTGCCGGATTCCATGGAAGGACCAACACCAATTTCTGCATTAATTCACGCAGCAACGATGGTGACAGCAGGGATTTTTATGGTGGCGCGCATGTCGCCATTGTTTGAGCTTTCCGACACGGCACTCTCATTCATATTGATAATTGGTTCGATTACTGCATTGTTCATGGGATTTTTGGGCATTATACAAAATGATATTAAACGTGTGGTTGCGTATTCAACTTTGTCACAATTAGGCTATATGACGGTTGCTTTGGGGGCTTCGGCATATTCAGTTGCGGTATTTCATTTAATGACGCATGCTTTTTTCAAGGCACTGTTATTTTTAGCAGCAGGTTCGGTCATTATTGGGATGCATCATGATCAAGATATTCGCAATATGGGTGGTTTGCGCAAATACATGCCGATTACCTGGTTGACTTCTTTATTTGGTTCATTAGCTTTGATCGGGACTCCCTTTTTCTCTGGTTTTTATTCCAAAGACAGCATTATTGAGGCGGTGGACCATACGCATTTAGCTGGTGCAGGTTTTGCAAAATTTGCTGTGCTGGCTGGCGTATTTGTGACCGCGTTTTATTCTTTCCGTATGTATTTCTTAGTATTCCACGGTAAAGAGCGTTTTGGCCATGATCATAATGATCATGCACATACACATCATGATCAGCATCATGGATTGGTCCCAGGCGAAAAGCCACATGAATCTTCTTGGGTGGTGACGGTGCCCTTGGTCTTATTGGCAATTCCATCTGTCTTGATTGGATTCTTTGCAATTGACCCAATGTTGTTTGGTGGCTTTTTCAAAGATGTGATTTTTGTTAATGAAGTGCATCATGCAATGCATGAGCTGACTAAGGATTTCCATGGTCCAGTCGCGATGGCTTTGCACGGTTTGACATCTTTGCCATTTTTCTTGGCGTTGGTCGGAGTGATCACTTCTTATTATTTTTATATCGTTGATCCTCGTATTCCTGAGTTCATCAAGCAAAAATTCAGTCCCATTTATACCTTGTTTGATAACAAATATTATTTGGATAAATTGAATGCGCGCGTATTTGCTGGTGGTGCGCGTTTTCTGGGCGATACTTTGTGGGTTGTGAGTGATAAAGGCCTAATTGATGGTTTGATTGTGAATGGTAGTGCTAAGGTTGTTGCATTTTTGTCTAGATATTCTCGGTTTTTGCAAACAGGCTTTATTTATCATTACGCTTTTATGATGATTCTTGGCATCGTTCTTTATCTTGCTTATTTGTTGATCTTCTCTTACTCAAAATAGTCAGAAATTAAAGATTAAAAATTAAAAACTAAAAAATAGTAATTATTAAAAACATGATGCAGTTAACTTCTTATTTTGCTTCGCTTCCATATTTAAGCCTTGCTATTTTTTGCCCCATCTTTTTTGGTGTGTTGCTTCTTTGATCTCATCAATTGTTAGTTTTCTGATTACTTTGCCCCTGATTGCCCATTTTGATAAAGCAGCGCATGGAATGCAATTTATTGAAAAAAAATCTTGGATAGAGCGTTTTAATATCCATTATTTTTTAGGTGTGGATGGCATTTCATTATGGTTTGTTGTACTAACCGCTTTTATTACCATTATTGTTGTAATTGCGGCTTGGGAAGTGATCGAAAAAAGGGTGGCCCAATACATGGCCGCATTTCTCATCATGTCTGGTTTGATGATAGGTGTTTTTAGTGCTTTAGACGGTTTGCTCTTTTACATCTTCTTTGAAGCGACTCTCATTCCAATGTTTATTATTATTGGTGTTTGGGGTGGTGCGAATCGCGTTTATGCTGCATTCAAGTTCTTTCTTTACACCTTGTTGGGTTCCTTATTAACATTGTTGGCGATTGTGTATTTGTATATTAAGTCGGGTAATAGTTTTGAGATCTTGACCTGGCATCAATTACCTTTGCCACTTGATGCACAAATTATATTGTTCTTTGCATTTTTGATGGCTTTTGCTGTCAAAGTGCCGATGTGGCCTGTACATACCTGGTTGCCTGATGCGCACGTTGAGGCACCTACTGGCGGTTCAGTTGTGTTGGCTGCCATTATGTTGAAGCTTGGTGCGTATGGTTTCTTGCGATTTTCTTTACCAATAGCACCAGATGCTAGTCATTGCCTATCAAGTTTCATGATTACGCTTTCCTTGATTGCGGTGATTTATATTGGTTTGGTGGCGTTAGTTCAAGTTGATATGAAAAAACTGGTTGCGTATTCTTCGATTGCGCACATGGGTTTTGTGACGTTGGGTTTTTTCATGTTCAATAATTTGGCTGTGCAGGGCGCGATCGTACAAATGATTTCGCATGGATTTGTGTCTGCTGCAATGTTCTTATGTATAGGCGTTCTATACGATCGTATGCATACACGTAAGATTGCCGAGTATGGTGGCGTAGTGAATACCATGCCGAAGTTTGCCGTGTTTTTTGTTTTATTTTCCATGGCGAATTGTGGTTTACCAGCGACGTCTGGTTTTGTTGGCGAATTTATGGTGATTCTGGGTGCGGTCAAGTTTAATTTTTGGATAGGCTTATTGGCCGCAACTGCATTGATATTTGGTGCAGCGTATTCTCTTTGGATGGTGAAACGTGTGGTTTTCGGTGCGGTAGCTAACAATAATGTTGCGCAACTTTATGACATTAATAAGCGCGAATTTTTCATGTTAGGCGTCCTGGCGATTGCGGTCCTGGCGATGGGTCTTTATCCCGCTCCGTTTACTGATGTCATGCAAACCTCTGTCGCTGATTTGCTAAAGCATGTCTCGATTTCTAAGGTTCATTAATAATTAGTAAAAACAAATGAATTTTATTTCGTGCTATTAATGCAATGCACATAGCGAATCTGAATTAAATTAAATGAATAGATAATATGAATTTGATACCGGTTTATCCTGAAATTTTTTTGTTGTTTGCGACATGTGCGATTTTGTTTGTCGACATGTTTTTGTCAGATGCAAAGCGTTGTGTAACGTATGTACTGGTGATTATTACCTTGTTAATCGCTGCAATGCTCAGTGCTATTGACTCGTATTTTGGGGTGACGACTTATATATTTAGCAATATGTTTGTGTCTGATCCGATGTCTAGTTTGTTGAAAGTATTTTCATGTGCGGCAGTGATGATGACGCTCATTTATTCACGTGAATATGCCACCCAACGTGGCATGATTGGTGGCAATATTGGCGGAGAGTTTTACGTATTAGCCTTGTTTACGCTTTTGGGTCAAATGGTGATGATTTCTGGAAATAATTTCCTGATTATCTATCTTGGCCTCGAATTGATGTCTCTTTCTTTGTATGCGCTGATTGCTTTGCAACGTGGCCACCCTGTCGCAACAGAAGCAGCGATGAAATATTTTATTTTGGGTGCGTTAGCGTCTGGTTTTTTGCTTTATGGCATCTCTTTGTTGTACGGCGCGACAGGGTCGTTGGATTTGACGGAAGTTGCCAAAGTGACTGCCGCCGGTACAGTCAAAACAATCGTCCTAGTGTTCAGTATCGTATTTCTGGTAGCAGGGTTGGCATTTAAATTGGGCGTTGTGCCATTTCATATGTGGGTACCTGATGTGTATCAAGGTGCGCCAACGGCTGTTACATTGTTGTTAGGTGGGGCGCCTAAATTAGCAGCATTCGCTATTTTTATACGTTTGTTAGTAGAAGGATTGTTGCCTAGGGCGATTGATTGGCAGCAAATGCTGCTGGTGCTTGCTGTATTGTCGATGGTCGTTGGGAATATTGCAGCGATTGCACAAACCAACTTGAAACGCATGTTGGCTTACTCCACCATTTCGCAAATGGGCTTTGTACTGCTTGGTCTTTTGTCGGGTGTGGTGAATGGCAATGTGTTTGCTGGTGTTGGGGCTTATAGTTCTGCCATGTTCTATGTGATTACCTATGTATTAACAACTTTAGGCAGTTTTGGCGTCATTATGTTGTTGGCACGCTCTGGTTTTGAGGCTGAAAATTTAGAAGACTTTAAAGGATTGAATCAGCGTAGTCCATGGTTCGCTTTTATCATGTTGATTTTGATGTTCTCTCTGGCAGGTATTCCACCTATGGCAGGGTTTTATGCCAAGTTCTCAGTGTTGCAGGCGGTATTGGGAACAGGACAAATTTGGTTGGCCGTGGTCGCAGTATTGTTCTCTTTAATTGGCGCTTTCTACTATTTGCGCGTCGTTAAAGTCATGTATTTTGACGAAGCCTTAGATACGACAAAAATTGTTGCTAAATGTGATATGCGCACTGTTTTGAGTATCAATGGTGTAGCCGTGTTGCTTCTTGGTTTGATGCCTGGGCCATTGATGGGTGCATGTTGGACCGCCATCGCCAAAACACTTTCCACCTAATAACTTCTCAATGACTACTTCAATTGCAAGTTATTTGTTGATCGTATTAGCATTATTGGCAGCTAACTTGCCTTTTTTGAGTGAGCGTTTTTTGGGTTTGATACCATTGAAAAGCGTCGCAAAGAAAAGTATTAAATCCCTGTGGATACGTTTGCTTGAATTGTCTCTTCTCTATTTTGTCGTTGGAGGGATTGCCTATTTTGTCGAAAATAAAATAGGCAACGTTTTTGCGCAGCGTTGGGAATTTTATGCCGTAACAATATGTCTTTTTATTGTGTTGGCTTATCCAGGATTTGTGTTTCGTTATTTGAAAAAACAAAACGATTAATTGATCACAAATCCTTTCATCAGCTCTGCAAATTTATTGGCTTTATTGAATTTATTTGTGTACAGCTAGCAGTTCCACTTCAAACAGTAAAGTAGCATTTGGTGGAATTACACCACCCGCACCACGAGCACCATAGCCCAGCGCAGATGGAATAATCAGTTTGCGCAGGCCTCCTACTTTCATACCTTGCACGCCTTCATCCCAACCTTTGATGACTTGGCCGCCACCAAGATGAAATTCAAAAGCAGCGTTGCGGTCCTTACTTGAGTCAAATTTTTTTCCTTGGCTGCCATCTGCATTTTGTAAATAGCCTGTGTAATGCACCGCAACTTCGGTGCCAGTTTTTGCTTCGTCGCCAGAACCGATCGTCATGTCTTCGTATTGCAAACCAGATGGTGTTGTTATAGCAGGCATTTTAAGTTTCCTTTGTGATAATTTATGTGAGGGGAAATTGTAGTCTAAAAAGACTGTCGAACGCGAGGCATGACGCTACAATGATGGCTGTCATTGATTGATAAGGAATCGATATTCATGGCTATAGGACTCATTATTATTGGTGATGAAATTCTTTCAGGTAAACATACTGACCAGCATTTTCAAAAAGTAATTGCAATACTGGCAAATAGAGGGTTGCAACTCTCCTGGACTGAATACATTGGTGATGATCGCACCCGCATTACAGAAACTTTGCAACGTACTTTTGCAAGTGGCGATATTGTGTTTAGTTGTGGTGGTATTGGTGCGACGCCAGATGATCATACCCGTCAGTGTGCCGCTGCTGCATTAGGCGTACCTTTGTTGTTGCATCCTGAAGCAGCAACAAAAATTCGAGAGCGAATGGCTGATTTGGCACGTGAGGCGGGTTGTGAGCCTGATTTTGATGCGCCTGATAATTTACATCGTTTGAGAATGGGAGAATTTCCTGAGGGCGCCAATATTATTCCGAATTTCTTTAATAAAATTCCAGGCTTTTCAGTCCATACACATTATTTTGTTCCTGGTTTCCCGGTAATGGCATGGCCTATGATTGAATGGGCATTAGATACTTACCATGCGGATTTGTTTCATAAAGTTGCAAGACTAGAAAAATCGGTATGGGTATTTGGTTCAACAGAATCGATGCTGGCGCCATTAATGGATGGCATTGAGGCAACATTTTCATTGGTGAAAATATTTAGTTTGCCTACTATTAACAACCCGCAACTTGGTAGCTATATTGACCTTGGGGTGAAAGGCGATCCTATGGAAACGACGGCAGCCTTTAATCAGTTATTGAATGGTCTGAATGAGTTGCGGTTGAAGTATCAGATTAAAGATTAATACTTATTGAAAGAACTTAAAACCATGTGAGGCATCACGTGCCTCACATCGAAAGGCGTGATGTTTTACAGATTGAGTGCTGCAATACCAGCTTTTGCAATTTGTGCATCCTCCGCTGATTTAACTCCAGAGACACCGACAGCACCTAGGCACTGGCCGTTAACAATAATCGGTACGCCACCCTCCAACATACCCTCAATGTAAGGCGCGCTGATAAAAGAGAAACGGCCATTATTGATCATGTCTTCATACATTTTGCTTTCACGACATCCAAGCGCAGCTGTTTTTGCTTTAGCTGGCGCAATATGTGACGAAATTGGTGCGGCGCCATCTAAACGTTGTAGCCACAATAAATGTCCGCCATCATCAACGATAGAAATAACAACTGCCCAGTTGTTTTTGGTGGCTTCTAATTCAGCTTCGGCGGCAATTTTTTTGACATCTTCTAGTGTTAATACTTGTTTAGATTTCATTGTTTATCCTTGAGTTTAAACTTGAGGTAGGCGTGATGATGAGAATGTGGTCGATCATGCTACTTTTTATTCCAAGAATTTGTCAATAACTGTCAATAATTTTGACAGTGTTTATAGAATGCTTTACATTGCGGTTGGCGTTGTAAGAGGTAATTTTTAAAATGACAACACTTAGATTCAGATCGCATTTCTTGCGAACTCTCAATAAGATAATTTTCATCATGATCACTAGCTTTTGCTTGCATTCGCATGCATCGGCTGTTGATGCTCGTCTACCTGAGTCAAATCAAATGTTTTCCAGTATGGGAAATTGGGCTGATCGTGCATCTGAGTTGGTCTTTCGGGCTATGAGTATGATCGGTATTCGCTACAAGTATGGTGGTAGTACGCCTGAAAGTGGCATGGATTGCAGCGGTTTGGTACGTTACGTTTTTAAGGAATCTTGGGGGGCTAATTTGCCGCGCACTGCTGAAGAGATTAGTCGCATGGGACAATCGATTGATCCTAGTGATTTGCAATCTGGTGATTTGGTTTTTTATAACACATTGAAGCGCACTTTTTCTCACGTGGGTATTTATCTCGGGGATAATAAATTTATTCATGCATCTTCTGAGGGGGGGCAAGTACGTATAGAAAACATGGATTTAACTTATTGGAAAAATCGTTTTAATGGCGCACGTCGTATGAAAAGCACGGAATGATTTTTGAAGTCAATGGCAGTTTATTAGAATGGCAATGAAAGCCACTCAACTTCAAATTATCATGTATTTTCTCTGTAAAATTTTCCCATGAATGATTTAATCCAAGCGGTCACAGTGTATGCGTTGCCCGTCATCTTCGCTATTACATTGCATGAAGCTGCGCACGCTTACGCAGCTAAATATTTCGGCGATAACACGGCTTGCGCAGCCGGGCGCATGAGTTTAAATCCTATCAAACACATCGATCCGATTGGAACAATTTTAATACCACTGGTGTTGTACTTTAGTACTGGAGGGCAGTTCTTGTTCGGTTATGCCAAGCCAGTGCCGATTGAATTTGGCCGGTTACGTCAACCAAAACGTGACATGGCATGGGTTGCTTTGGCTGGACCAGGTGCGAATTTTGTGATGGCATTCATGTGGATGATATTTTCCATCGTATTAATCGCATTGCAGATCAATGAAGTATTTTTCTTACAAATGGCAAAGGCTGGCGCATTAGTTAACTTATCATTGTTGGCTTTTAATTTGCTTCCTATTCCACCACTGGATGGTGGCCGCGTAGTTACTAGTATGTTGCCGCACAAATATGCCTATAAATTTGCCAAAATTGAACCGTATGGTTTTTTCATTGTAATTGCATTAGCGT
>CAZMPS010000058.1:0-8615 GCA_964568305.1 uncultured Burkholderiaceae bacterium | reverse complement strand
CTTTACTTTGACTGTCAATGCAAATTGAACGCTTGCCGAGCTTAAAATTTCAGCCGAGTAGTACATCACCGCAACGCGCTTTCCAAGCAAAGACAATTTCTGCAACGTTGCAATTAGTTGATCAGATTCGACCAAAGCAACTGGCGTGCATGGTGCGTAATGCGATTTGAGATTACCTGAAACACGCGGTGCCGCATGATCAGATTCATGCGGCACATCAGGCCGTACATGAATGACTTCAGCAATTTGCTCAGCACTGATATGTCCTGGGCGTAACAACACCGGCCCATATGTCGCTAAACGAGACAAATCCAAGATAGTCGATTCAATCCCAACGACACTTTGACCACCATCTAACACAGCATCAACCAAGGGATGATGATCGCCAAACTCATTGCGCACGTGCTGCGCAGTAGTCGGGCTGATGCGACCAAATTGATTAGCAGAAGGTGCAGCCACACCACCCAACCCTTTTTTGAATGCCTGCAACAAAGCTTGCGCTACCGGATGCGATGGGCAACGCAAACCGATGGTGTCTTGTCCACCTGATACAGCATCAGGAATATGCGTCGCGCGTTTCAGAATCAAAGTCAGCGGCCCAGGCCAAAAAGCCTGAATCAACTGCTGCGCTTCTTTCGGGATATCGCTCGCCCAATGTGCGATATCTGCACCAGGTGCCAAATGCACGATGACGGGATGATTGCTTGGACGCCCTTTAGCACGATAGATATTCGCCACAGCAGATGGATTTTGCGCATCTGCGCCCAGACCATAAACAGTTTCGGTTGGAAAAGCGACCAAGCCGCCAGATTCAAGAATCGCAGCGGCTTGTTCAATATCGTCAACGGAAACGAATTTCATGTAGTGACTAATTTGAGTACTGATTTAAGCACTTAACAAACGCATCGCTTCGGCGTATTTTTCAGCCGTTTGTTGCGCGACTGACAGTGGCAAACGGGGTGCGGGGGCTTTTTTATCCCAAGGCTGGGTTTCTAGCCAATCACGCACAAATTGCTTGTCAAACGAAGGTGGCGACATGCCAACCTGATAACTGGATGCAGGCCAAAAACGGGATGAATCAGGCGTCAAAATTTCATCGATCAAATGCATTTTGCCATCTGCATCCAGACCAAACTCAAATTTGGTGTCAGCAATGATGATGCCTTTGGTCGCTGCAAATTGCGCTGCCTGCGTATACAGATTGATCGCTGCATCACGTACCTGGCGTGCCAAATCGCTGCCGACTATTTGTTCAGCCTGCTCGAATGAAATATTTTCGTCGTGCTGACCCATCGGCGCTTTGGTGGAAGGCGTAAAAATCGTTTGTGGCAATTTTTGCGCTTCCTGTAAACCAGCCGGCAAAGTGATGCCGCAAATCGCACCAGTTTTTTGGTAATCCTTCCAGCCAGAACCAATGATGTAACCACGCACAATCGCTTCGATTCCGAGTGGTTTCATTTTTTTAACCACAATTGCACGCCCTTCCACTTGCGCACGTTCTTCTGGCGCGACGACGGATATCGGATCGATACCCGTCTCATGGTTAGGAATCAAATGGCCAAATTTCTTGAACCAGAAATTTGACATGGCAGTCAAAATTTTGCCTTTGTTAGGAATTGGATCATCCAAAATCACATCAAATGCCGACAGACGATCTGTTTGCACTACCAGCAATTTATCGTCGCCAACAGCGTAAATATCGCGCACTTTGCCACGATGCAGAAATGGCAATGATTTCAAATTAGTTTCCAGCAAACCAGACATGGTATTCCTTGCTTTGATTAATACACGTTAATAAACGAGCTGCGACAATTCGCCTTTTTTATATTTTTCTGCCATTTTTTCTAGTGCAAGCGGTTTGATTTTTGCTGCTTGGCCTTCGCAACCGAAAGACAGAAAACGTGCTTTACAGACTTGCATCGCGGCTTCACGTGCTGGTTTCAAATAATCACGTGGATCGAATTTGCTGGGATTTTCAACGAAATAACGACGAATCGCACCCGTCATAGCCAAGCGAATATCGGTATCGATATTGATTTTGCGTACACCATGCTTGATGCCCTCCTGAATTTCTTCTACTGGTACACCATAGGTTTCACGCATATCGCCGCCAAATTCACGAATTTCAGCCAGCAACTCTTGTGGTACAGAAGAAGAACCGTGCATCACCAAATGGGTATTGGGAATACGCGCATGGATTTCCTTGATGCGTTGAATCGCCAAAATATCGCCGGTAGGTTTACGAGTAAATTTATACGCGCCGTGTGAAGTACCAATTGCAATCGCCAAGGCATCACATTGTGTCAATTTAACAAAATCAGCCGCCTGGGTCGCATCGGTCAACAATTGCTCACGCGTCATTTTGCCATCCGCGCCGTGACCGTCTTCCTTGTCGCCCATCATGGTTTCTAATGAACCTAAGACGCCTAATTCTGCTTCAACGGTTACACCAATCGCGTGGGAGAATTTGACCACTTCACGTGAGACATCGACGTTGTATTCATAGCTCGCGACGCTCTTGCCGTCTTCCATCAACGAACCATCCATCATCACGGAAGTAAAACCGGAGCGAATCGCTGCCATACAAACCGCAGGCGATTGACCGTGATCCTGATGCATCACAACGGGAATATGCGGGTACGCCTCAACCGCAGCGGAAATCAAATGGCGCAAAAATGCTTCGCCCGCATACTTACGTGCACCGGCAGAAGCTTGCATGATGACTGGCGAACCAACTTCATCTGCGGCTTGCATAATGGCACTGACTTGCTCCAGATTGTTGACGTTAAATGCTGGTAGACCGTAACCATGTTCAGCAGCATGATCCAATAATTGACGCATAGAAACGAGGGACATGAAACAACTCCTTTTAAGGTTTTAATATGTGGATTTTTAAATTTTCTAAATTTTAATATTCACCAACTTTGACGATTTTTAGCGCATTAGTACCACCAACATGATGCATGGGTTCCCCCCAAGTCACGATGATCAAATCACCCTTTTGTACGATGCCGTTGGCTAATAACAATTCTTCCGCATTTTTTAGCGTGCTTTCTCTATCTGTAGACAAGCCGAGTTTTAAGGTTTGTACATGACGGTACAAAGACACTTTGCGCTGGGTGGCAACGCTGGGTGTCATGGCAAAAATCGGTACATTAATGTTGTGACGACTCATCCAAAGCACAGTTGAGCCAGATTCTGTCAATGCTGCAATCGCTTTAACTTTTAAATGAAAAGCCGTGAACAAAACACCATACGCAATCGATTGGTCAATACGAGTGAAATCTGCATTAAAAAAATTGGGATCAAGCTTGTAATTTTCGAACTTCTCCGCCTCCAAACAAATCGTCGCCATCGTTTCC
This sequence comes from uncultured Burkholderiaceae bacterium, assembly GCA_964568305.1. Classification (GTDB taxonomy): domain Bacteria; phylum Pseudomonadota; class Gammaproteobacteria; order Burkholderiales; family Burkholderiaceae_D; genus JAGKXB01. Next base: position 5,253 of record CAZMPS010000058.1, on the reverse strand, counting down.
ACTGTTTCAACAGGATAACGACCAGTTGCTGTTTCGGCTGACGTCATCACGGCATCCGTGCCATCCAACACTGCATTGGCGACGTCAGAAACTTCCGCACGGGTTGGAATCACATTGACCCGCATTGATTCCATCATTTGGGTAGCGGTAATCACAATTTTATTGGCACCGCGTGCCATTTTAATCATGCGTTTTTGTAATGCAGGCACAGCCGCATTGCCTACTTCCACTGCCAAATCACCACGCGCCACCATGATGCCATCGGATGCATCCAGAATTTCGCGCAAGGCTGGAATCGCTTCTGCACGTTCGATCTTAGCGATCATCATGGGCTTGTGTTCATAATGCTCGCCAGCAAGATTGGCCAATTGCCGTGCCATGATCATGTCAGCCGCGCTCTTAGGAAACGAAACCGCCAAATAATCTGCCTGAAAACTCATAGCGACTTTGATGTCTTCCATATCCTTAGCCGTCAATGCCGGTGCCGATAAACCACCACCCTGGCGATTAATGCCTTTGTTATTGGATAATTCTCCACCGACTTTGACCACGGTATGAATTTGGCTACCGACAATTTTGGTTACCATCAACACGATCAAACCATCATCCAGCAATAAAAAATCGGAAGGTTGCAAATCACGTGGTAAGGCTTTGTAATCCAACCCAACGCGTTCCTGATTACCCAAAGGACAATCAGCATCCAAAATGAATTGCGCGCCATTTTCCAGTTCAATCTTGCCATTTTCAAATTTACCAATGCGAATCTTGGGCCCTTGCAAATCTGCCATAATCGCAACCTCGCAACCACAAACTTGCGCAGCCTGACGTACCAAATTGGCACGATCGATATGATCTTGTGGACCACCATGCGAAAAGTTCAATCGCACCACATTCACACCCGCCCGAATCATCCGTGTCAATACGTCAAGATCTGTAGACGCTGGGCCTATCGTCGCCACAATTTTAGTGCTGCGCAACATCGCTTTCTCCTTAAAATTATGCTCAACATGATGAGCATGTGCATGGGAGCGGGAGTGAGATTTATTTGGCATGTTATTGAGCTCTTTGCATTAAGATGTCGACAGCAGGTAAGGTTTTACCTTCTAAGAATTCCAAAAATGCTCCACCGCCAGTTGAGATGTAACCAACCTGGTCAGCAATTCCATATTTCGCAATCGCAGCCAAAGTATCACCACCACCAGCAATCGAAAAAGCAGATGATTTTGCAATCGCCAACGCCAAAGTTTGAGTGCCAGCCGCAAATTGATCAAATTCGAACACACCAACAGGGCCATTCCAAACGATTGTTGCTGCAGTCGAAATTTTTGACGCCAGCATCGCCGCTGTTTGCGGACCAATGTCCAAGATCATGTCATCGTCGGCAACCTCTTTAGCATCTTTGATGGTAGCGGTTGCTTGAGGTGAAAATTCTTTCGCGCAAACCACATCGATAGGAATTGGTACCGATGCGCCACGTGCTTCCATCATGGCAAGAATCGCTTTGGCTTCTGAAACCAAATCTGCCTCTACCAAAGAACGGCCAATATTCAACCCCATAGCCTGCATAAAGGTATTAGCAATCCCACCACCTACGATCAAATAATCCACCTTGTTAGCCAAGGCTTTTAAGATCGTCAACTTACTCGACACCTTAGAACCAGCCACAATCGCCAACAAAGGACGAGCTGGTTGTCCCAACGCCTGTCCCAACGCATCCAGTTCCGCTGCCAATAAAGGACCAGTACAAGCAATCGGAGCAAAACGCGCGATGCCGTGGGTAGTCGCCTCAGCGCGATGTGCGGTGCCAAATGCATCATTCACATATACGTCACACAAACGTGCCATTTTTTGCGCTAATTCATCACTATTTTTCTTTTCGCCCGGATTCACGCGACAATTTTCTAGCAACACGACTTGACCTGGCTGAACATCCACACCATCGACCCAGTTTTGCTTTAATTCAACGGTTTGCCCCAATAACTCTGACAACCGTTGCGCGACTGGCGCTAATGTATCCTGCGGTTGAAATTGCCCCTCAACAGGACGCCCCAAATGTGACGTCACCATCACAGCAGCACCTGCTTTCAATGCCGTTTGAATCGCTGGAATGGAAGCACGAATGCGCGTATCTTCAGTAATCCGCCCAGCATCGTCCTGCGGAACATTCATATCAGCACGAATAAACACCCGTTTGTTTTGCAGTGCACCGGCATTGGCTAAATCGGATAAGCGGATAAAAGGAGAACGAGAAGCCGAGCTTGTTGAGCTTGTTGAAGTAGATTGCATAGTCAGCAAAGAGAAGGATAAAAAAGAGCATTATTTTACCCCAGCCCGCGCCCTTATATGCTGCAACATTATTGCAATATATAATGCAGTCCCAACTCTATACGAGCAAAACACGAACCCGCACAAAAACCTGTACATGGAGAATTGTATGACTGAAGCAACACAAAAGGGACAAACAATTGAATTGGATGACCAAGATTTACCCGCTTATTGCCCTCACAAAAGCATGCCCATTTGGTCATCACACCCACGCGTTTATCTCGATTTGGCCCATAACAGTCAGGCAACTTGTCCTTATTGTGGTACCCAATACCAACTAAAACCAGGCACCGCGGTCAGCGCACATTAAATCCCCCTCACTATTTTTTCATTCACTTATTTCGGCAATAAAAATCCGGAGATACTATGCCACGCAAGAAGCAGGTACATATCAGCGCAGAAGAAACTGAAATGGCGTTTTATGATGCGATTAATCGTGCCGACATTGATGCCATGATGGCTTTATGGGCAGAAGATGAGGAAATCGTCTGCATCCATCCAGGTGCCTCTCGCTTGATTGGCCATGAAGCCATTCGTGCTTCGTGGGAAGCCATTTTTGCACGTGGCAGCGTCCATATTCGCCCAATTTTGCTACATGCGACACACAACGTGATGGCCAGTATCCATAACATCGTGGAAGAAGTACAACGCAACAATACGTTAAGCGAACAACAAGATGTGCATATTTTAACTACCAACATTTATGTCAAAACAGCCAAAGGCTGGCGCATTGCACTGCATCATGCATCCATCGCACCAGGTAAAGCGCAAACTGAAGAAAAAGCAGCACCTGTATTGCATTGATTTAAATTGATTTACTCCGCTCCGCGCTGGTTGCCTAATGGTCATTTTCAAACCATTTATCCAGCGGCTTGCCTTTCTAAGCCAACCGTTTCCTACCGCCGTGAGCGGCGGGACACCCCGGATGGTGATTTTATCGATCTGGATTTTGTTGATGGTTTAGCTGGTCAGCCATGCGTAGTCTTATTTCATGGATTGGAAGGCTCCTCCGCCAGCTATTATGCACAAGCCTTAATGGCAGAAATTGCTGCACGCGGCTGGTCTGGCGTCGTCGTACATTTTCGCGGTTGCTCAGGAGAATTAAACCGCACACCACGCTTCTATCATTCTGGTGATAGTCAAGAAATCGATTGGATAGTCCGACGTTTGCGTCAGCAATATCAAGGTATTTTGTATGCTGTCGGCGTTTCCTTAGGCGGCAATGCGTTATTACGCTGGCTGGGTGAGTCACAACATCAGGCAGAAATCGTGGATGCAGCCTGTGCAATTTCTGCACCGTTGGATTTAACGCAAGCAGGCATCGCACTCTCCAGCGGTTTTAATTTGCTATATACCCGACTCTTTTTAAAAAGCCTGAAGCCTAAATGTTTACAAAAGCTGGAGCAATACCCCCAACTTTTTGAGCGTAAAAAAATGTTACAAGCACGCAATTTATACGAATTCGACAATGTCGTAACCGCTCCTTTGCATGGTTATCGGGATACCGACGACTATTGGCATCGCGCCAGCGCCAAACATGTGTTGGCGGATATCACCGTCCCCACGCTGGTGCTAAATGCACAAAATGACCCTTTTCTGCCAGGCTGCCATTTGCCGCAAATAGCCTCTTCCTATGTGACACTGGAATATCCAACAGAAGGTGGCCATGTCGGCTTTGTTACCCATTCTTTTCCTGGCCGCATAGACTGGTTACCGCAAAGAATTCTGTGTTTTCTTAAAGGACAATATCGTTAATGGATATCGTGAATGGATAACATCGTTAAACAAGCAATGGCAAAATGGCCAAACGTGCCACATTGTTACGGCTGGCTAGGCTTGGATGCACGCGGCTCTTGGCGCATGCGTGATGAGCATACGCAAGCAACGGGCGGATTAGGAGAAAGAATCACGCATCCAGCGTTGCTTGAGTTCATCAATCGCAATTACACTCATGATGCCTTGGGTAATTGGTATTTCCAGAATGGCCCGCAACGGGTGTATGTCAATTTGCAAGCGACGCCTTACATCGCGTATCTAGAACAGACGCAGCAAACCAGTTTTTCACTTCATACCGACTCTGCGTTGGGTGATATCGACAAAGTGTATTTGACGGATGTGGGTCAATTCATTCTTCAAAGCGGCAACATCATCGCCATGCTGGATGACAGAGATTTAGCTGCATGCATGACAAAGTTAAAGATTGGTGGCGACACGCTCAATGAGGAAAATTTTATGGCGTTGGACTCTTCCTCACTTTTGACTTTTCAGCATCAAGACAAAGTTTTCTCCGTTGCAGTGATTCGGCAAGATAGCATCGCCAAGCACTTTGGATTTATCAGCACACCGTACCATCCAACTTAATGCCCTTGCTGCTGCGACTCTTTCATTTCGTCCAGGCGGCGCATTTTCCATTCACGCTCACGTGCATCAATCAATGCCTGGTCGTAATAAGACGCGTCGGATGATTGCCGCGCAATCGACAATTGCTCCAAAGCCGCTGGCAAACTACCCAACAATGCGTAAGACTCGGCCAAGGTCAAATGCTGCAAAGCGCGCTTGCCTTGTGCTGCGTATGACTCGGCTAACTGGGTATAAAGCTGTGGTTCGTCACGATACGATTGAATTTGATCGCGCAAATACCGTATTGCATCCTCATAACGGCCAACCGCCATCATCGCCTCTGCATACTGACGCGCAATGCCACGCGACAAGGGAAATTGCGCATGCGCCGATTCTGCTTCTTGCAAAGCCGATGCCCATTGTTTGGCGGCTAATTTAATCTCAATCGCTAGGCTAGAAAATAATGGATTGGATGGATTGGATACCTCACCATCCGATTTCAATTGCACGCTATTTGCTGTTGCACGAGCCTCTTGCAGAAAAGTTTGCGCCTTAGTGAACTCTCTTTGTTTTAAGGCGATGTAGGCC
>CAZMPS010000057.1:2612-8679 GCA_964568305.1 uncultured Burkholderiaceae bacterium | reverse complement strand
GATTTCTTTGGAAGGTGCTTTGTTTTTTTTGCTACTTTTCTCACCATCAGCGGAATCGTCATTCCCTGCATTATCGGCACTATCTTTAGCCTCATCGCTGTGTGTCGTTTCCATACTTTCAGGGCGGATACAACGGTAATCAGGATGGTTAGATTGCGCAAACCAAAGACAGGATGCACATGATCCGCAGGCATATTGATGAGATTGATGAGATTGATTACTTTGAATCTGCTGCTCACACAACAAAGCTTGGGCAAATTGTTCGAGAAATCTAATTTTCCCTATTCCTTGCGGGCCATGGAACAAAATGGCGTGCGGCAAGCGGGCGCGCAATTGTTGTAATTGCTGCCAGGAATGTTGCTGCCATGGATAAATTGTATTGTTCATTATTTTTTCATTACAAGCGAGAGAAGGAATCTATCAAGGCATATAGGAAAATTGCAAACGGGCAAAGTTTTGCGCGCCGATGGCGTTGGATAAATCTTTGATTTCACTACTACGTCTGACGATTGATGCCTTGATGCCAAAAGGCGCGCGCTGCCATAGCATGCCTAGTTCTGCTTCTTCGACCAATCTTTTCGGTTCAACCGTGCGGGGTGAACTTTCACTAGCAAAATACGCTCCCTGCAAAGTCGCGTTGTAGGCCACGGCACGTGCGTCTACTCGTAAAAAAGCATGCAAGGTCGCTTGATCTGAAAATGGCGTTAACTTTCCACTACGCACAGTCAAGCCAACACTGGCATCGTCAAAAATGGTGCCAAACCTTGCTTGCAAATTCGGTGTGATATCCAGCCAGGAATACGGTGCCCAACGTATCGGTGCCACTTCTCCGTACAACACGATGCCGATGCCATTTTTAACTTGCGTACTCCAAGCTTGTGGAGTGGGTTGTCCTATTAAGCGATGCAAATTGGTTTGCACCCATTCGCCTCCTGCGCAAGGGCCTATGCATCCGATATCCAAGCCAAATTTATACATCCGGCCATCCATTTCCTGCCGCTCTTTAAACCATCCGCCGTATAACCACGCTGCGTAAGGATGATCTTGCGGACTAATCTTTTCAGGAGCTAATTTAATATCCGACGCCGTATACATTTCATGTCCGATGCGCCAGCCAAAAGTCGTCTTTGCGCCGGCTTCGGATAAGGTGTACTGCTGGCTGTAACGGGCAGAACTAGTGTAAAAACCGTCGTCTTTTTTAAGCAATAAACTATCGTTGTCGATATCCACCACGTGCGTGGTTTTGCCTTGCGCAGCAGCACGTTTGAAGTCATCGGCAAAATTGACCACTCCAGCTAAATCACCTGCTTGTGCAAACGACGTGATACTCATACTTGTCAACATGGTGAAAAGGCAAAACAATAATTTAACGGCCATACCAATAACGCGCATGTTCAATTCGGTACTCCAGAGAGGTCAGTTTGTCGGCGCCAAATTGTAATGTAATCGCACCAGACTCGTCATTACGCAAGCGTTGGATCCCCAAACGCCCATAACGATCAAATACTTCCTGCTTGGGATGGTGATAACGATTGCGGTATCCCATCTGAAAGATTGCTGTTTCTGGTTCCACAGCACGTAAAAAATACTCAGTAGAAGAAGTTCCACTGCCATGATGCGGTGCCAATAAAACCGTAGAACGCAACTTATCCGCATCACGTTGTAGCAAGGCAGCTTCTTGTGCTTTTTCTATATCACCTGGCAACAACATCGATTGCGTTCCTAAAGTGATTTTCAGCGTACAGCTACGCGCGTTGGGCTTTTCCGTCTGATTTTGATAACTCTCCGGCAGAGGATGCAACATTTCAAATATGATGCCATCCCAAGTCCAATGCTGCCCTGCTACGCAATGACGATGTTGCGGTGCGTCTTTCACAATAGGGTGATCCGGCCAAAGTGACGAAGTCACCCATCCGACTTGGATATCTTTAAAAATGGATAAAGCACCACCAGAATGATCATTATCTTGATGTGAGACAAGCACCGCATCCAAGGCATTGATCCCACGTGCTGACAAATAAGGCAGGATGACACGCGTCGCGGCATTTGAATGGGGGGAATAATACGGCCCTGTGTCATACAGCAAACGATGATGCGGCGTTTCAATCAACAACGCCATGCCCTGCCCGATATCAAATGCCGTCACCCACATCGCTCCTTCCTTCGGGTGCGATGGCACGTTTAAAACCAAAGGCAACCATCCAACCACACCCATCCAACGCAATGGCCAGCCACGTGGCGCCAGCATCCACAACATGCTCAAAAAAGCCCAAATAAAAATCCACATGCTGGGCACAGGAGTCGTCCACACCGCAAAGGGTAAGCCGCTGAAAAAATGCAAAACAGAAGCCAACCATTGCATGATTTCATGCCCACCAAGCAATAACCAAACCGATAAAGGTGCAGGCAAAACACTGCCGGCCAATGCCAATGGTGTGACGAATAAACTGATTAATGGAATCGCTACCGCATTAGCTAACGGGCTGAGTAAGGAAATCTGCCCAAACAACAAGATCGTCAATGGCACCAATCCGATGGTGACGACATACTGCGTATATGTAGCGGATTTGAGTAATTTGATGAATGCATGCCAACGTTCCGGCTTGGTATTCTCCACATTTCTTACACTTGATTGAGAGACAGTACGTCCCACCGAAGCATATAAAATTACCGCCACCGCACCAAACGACAACCAAAATCCTGGCCACAACAACGCCCATGGATCTAGCAACAACACCACACACAACGCCAAACACAGCACATGCGACACGTTGGTGAGCCGATCAAACCACAGCGCCACCGCAACCACCGATAACATATACAAAGTACGCTGCGCCGGGACGCCAAATCCTGCCAGCAACACATACACCAAAGCAGCCAATGCACCAGCCACAGCCGCTGCTTTTTGCGCTGGCAAGATCAAAGGTAATTGCGCCTGGGTAAAAAATGAATGACGCCACAAGATAAAAATCATTTTGGCAAACAAGCCAGCAATCATGGTGATATGCAAGCCTGAAATCGAAATCAAATGGCCTATTCCTGTACGATTAAAAACCCGCCAATCCGATTGCCCAACCACACGCTGATCGCCCACCACCAACGCCACCAGCACACCGGCATATTCTTTGCCTGGCAAAGCAGCCAGAATCCGTTCTCGCAACACACTACGCATGCGCTCCACGACGTTGCCAACACTCCAGACAAACGCATCCAATCGTCGATTATCTGGATCCTGCTGCACAGCACCAGTCGCGCGCAAATGCTGCTCTAATAACCAAACTTCATAATCAAAACCATGTGGATTGGCATTGCCATGCGGGCGCTGCAAGCGCACCGTCATTTGCCAGCGTTCACCAGGCAACAGCTCAACAACAGGTTGGATTTGTTTTTCACCAAAAGAAAAATACCAAGATAAGGCTAATCGGGATGGCAAGTCCGGCACAGGCAACGCATCTGCTCCTGACGGTGTCACAACACGCTCAACAGCAAAATTAAAACGCACACCTTGCTCAAAACGATAGGGCAAGCTGTCTATCGTGCCGATCACCGTGATGTTGCGCCCTTCCCACGCTTTGGGTAATTCTTCCTTCAAATAATGATGCGCAAACAACGTCGCCCACATCACGCCTAACAACGCACCCAACTGGCTTAGCAAACATATTCTGGATAGATTAAGAAATTTTGAGGAAAAGCTAGATGCGTACTTTAATCGCCGTTTTCGCAGCCATAAAAGCAAACCAAGGAACAAAGATAACAAGAAGCCGCACCACAGCATGGATGCGCTTGGCAATACCGCTTGATTTTGCAAATACGCAATACCCAGCACAAAACCAATGATGGCACTGCGCATATCAATTCAGCTTAAAAAATAGAAAAATGGAATTTAAGGAAATAAACGAGCTAAACGAGCAAGACGGGGTAAGACTACACCGGCATTGGCTGCCGTCGCTTGCGCTACATCAGAAGGTGGCAAATTACGTAATTGCGCCAACACCGCACCGATGCGTGGCAATTGTTCTGGGCTATTGAATTGGTTCAATCCGTGCAACCACGCTGGCGCACCATCTGGCGCATCGGTTTCCAGGACGATGCTATCGAGTGGTAACTGGGCAGCCAAGCGTCGAATTTGCATTGCACGAGAGAACGTCATCGCACCGCCAAAACCCAGCTTGAAACCAAGCCGGATAAACGCTTCCGCCTGCTGAAAACTGCCATTAAAAGCATGGGCAATGCCGCCTGATACGCCAATTCGCCGCAAATATTTCAATATTTGATCCTGCGAACGCCGTACATGCAACAAGACTGGCAACTCAAAATCACGTGCGATTTTGAGTTGCTCCACATAAAAATGCTCTTGTTTTTCTCGTAATGCAGGCGTGCATAAAGCAGGAATGAAGAAGTCCAAACCAATTTCACCAAGCGCAACAAAACGTGCGTCTTGCAAAGCGGCGGGGATGGCTTCACGCAGAGCCAGCAAATCTCTTTCCTTTGCTTGCGATACAAACATAGGATGTATCCCTAGCGCATACACAGCATTCTGCGATTGATGCGCCAACTTTGCGACTGTTTGGAAATTGGCTTTTTCTACCGCAGGAATCACAATCCACGCCACACCCTGCTGCACTGCACGCTCGCTAACGTCAGCCAATACCGCGGCATCAAGATGGCAATGGGTGTCTATCCACATGGTTGTTTTTACGAAATACTTACCCGCTATTTTCCTAATTACCAATTACCAATTAATAATTAATGACTAAAACGACGATTTAAAAAAATTCAGCACATCCGCACGACGTGCCAAGGTATCTTTTTGAGCCAGCTGGATTAACTCACAAGTGTAGCTAGATTCAAATAGCAAATAAGAGGCTAATACCGCACCGCGAGCTTCAGTAGCGCCAATACCAGACAACAAGGTACGAATGGGAAGCGGCAAACTGCTCACATGGCGACTGGCAATATCATCCAAACGTTCAGATGGCGCGATGACGAGAAGATCCACTTTACGCAATGGCATTTTGTCCCTCAACTCATCAGGCACCATAGATAAAGTCGCATTGATACGCGTTAAACGTTCAATATCTACCGCCAGACTATCCAAGAAAATACTGGACATCGCATGCCCAGCAATTTGCGCCAGACTGGGATATTGGATAGGAATAGAAACATCCCGTGCTGGTTCCACCAAACGTCCAGCGCCGACCACCAATACTTTGCTAGCCCCCAAATGAATCGCCGGCGAAATCGGCGCCAGTTGCCGCATGGAACCATCACCACAATATTCACGCTGTCCATCACAAAACAAAGGTATTGCTGGAAAAATAAAAGGGATAGCTGATGAAGCAAGCAAATGCTCAATGCCAATCTGATCTTTTAACGCGATCCGCTGCATCCTGACCCAAGGGGCAATATCGCTAGCAGTTTGGTAAAAAGTAATGTGTTGCCCTGCGGTATAAGACGATACAGATACCGCTAATGCATGTAACGATCGACGTGACAACGCTTGATCCAGACGTGGTAAATCTAACATCCGATGCAGTAAACCTACCAAAGGCGTGTTATCCAACAATGCATTGGGAGGTGAGGCATGCCATTTCCGCAACAACCAACCAAAAGATAACAAAGACAACCACTTCGCACCAGAACGTATCACACCAAGAGAATCGGCGCGATAAACCTGCTCCACATCAAGATTCTCCCAAACATGCAGAATCTTTGAGACAGCACTTGAAAAATTTTCAGAATAACAAGCCAATGCTGTTGCATTAATTGCACCAGCCGATGTACCACAAATAATATCGAACGGATTACGTTTAACCGGCCAGCCAGCGTCGCACAAAATAGAATTAATTGCCTGCAAAACACCGACTTGATATGCTGCTCGTGCCCCACCACCGCTCAATACAAGACCTGTTTTTTCTAAGTTTTCCATTCTATAAATGGCATATAAAAACTTAATTTTTAAATAATAAAACGGATATAAAATCCGTTTTATTATTTACTTAATCAAGTAAGTAATTAGCAATAATTTTTATCACTGACCGCTTATCACTGACTGATAAGCGGTCAG
>CAZMPS010000057.1:0-2602 GCA_964568305.1 uncultured Burkholderiaceae bacterium | reverse complement strand
AAACCCGCGGGAACGACGGAGGCTAATGGACAATCTCAAATTAATGATTAATTATCATTGACCAAAGCAGAAAACACCTGATCACGAATTTGATCGACCGGCCCGACTCCAGCGATTTTGCTATATTTTGGCGCACCTGCCTGACCTGAACGTGCCCATTGACCGTAGTAGTCGAGCAAAATTTCGGTTTGTTCATGATAAACAGCCAAACGCTTCTTCACTGTTTCTTCTTTATCATCATCACGCTGCACTAAATCTTCCCCAGTGACATCATCCTTGCCAGCCACTTTAGGTGGATTGAAATGAACGTGATAAGTACGACCAGAAGCAGGATGCACGCGCCGACCACTCATGCGCTCGACAATTGCTGCATCTGGCACATCAATTTCTACTACGTAATCGATCTCTACGCCCGCTTGCTTCATCGCCTCAGCCTGCGGAATTGTGCGTGGAAAACCATCAAACAAATAGCCACGCGCGCAATCATCCTGCTTCAATCTATCTTTGACTAAACGGATGATGATGTCGTCGGACACCAAACCACCGCTATCCATGACCTTTTTCACTTCCACCCCCAAAGGACTACCCGCTTGAATCGCAGCACGCAGCATGTCGCCAGTAGAAATTTGTGGAATGTTGTATTTTTCTTTAATGAAATTCGCTTGTGTGCCTTTGCCAGCACCCGGTGCCCCTAACAGAATAAGACGCATGAACATTCCTAAAAGTTTATAATTTCTTACAATTTTGCCGTCTGACTTGACGTGCCAAACGCGCAACTTACCACATTATTCATTTAAAAAATTGCTGGGTGCGCAACAAATCTTCTATCGTATCCACGCCAGCTGCAGGCACTGTCTGTGTCACATGGACAGCAATCGGATAACCATGCCACAAAACCCGCAATTGCTCTAATGCTTCAATTTGTTCAATCGGCGAAAGCTGTAAGGTGGGATACGTTTGTAAAAAAGTATTGCGATACGCATACAAACCAATATGCCGCAAAAAAGGCGTTTGCGTATTGTCCGAAGTCTGCGCATAGCCATCACGATGCCAAGGAATCGTAGCGCGTGAAAAATACAACGCCCTACTCGCTTTATCCAGCACCACTTTGACGATGTTAGGATTGTTAACATCGGCAAAATCATGAATCGCATGCGCAGCTGTAGCCATGGGTACGACATCATCAATCAACGCTGCTGTCGCGGCAATCAAAGCAGGGTCAATCAAAGGTTCATCACCTTGTACATTCACAATCACTTCGTCCGATGCCAATTCCAAAGCAAGCGCGACTTCCGCAATTCTATCCGTGCCAGATGGATGATTCGCACGTGTTAACAAGACTTGTACACCATGTTGCTGGCAGGCATCCACAATGCTTGCATGATCGGTCGCAACCACAACGCGCGCAGCACCAGATTGTGCTGCACGTTCTGCAACTCGCACCACCATCGGTTTGCCACCTAAATCGGCCAACGGCTTATTGGGTAAGCGCGTAGATGCCAGACGAGCTGGAATAATGGCAGTAAAAGATAAAGGCGATGAAGACATGGATATTCTCAAAAGAAAAGCAAATTAAGAACCTAATTCGCGCGCTTCATCTACCCACATAATGGGGATACCATCCCGAATCGGATAAGCAAGTCTGTCTGCACGGCAAATCAATTCTTGTGCTTGTTTATCGTGTTCCAGAGGCCCTTTACAAAGAGGGCAAACTAAAATATCAAGCAAGCTGGCATCCACCAAGTTTCTCCAAAATTTGTCCAATCCAAGCGTCGTCGATACATGCGGTGACAGGAACCACCCACAGACGCGGATCATTTTTAAGTGACGCAAAATGGACGCATTTTACTGCATCCTTTTCTGTCATCAAAATGATATCGGCTTGAATAGCTTCAAAACAATCGCTATCAAAATCATAATGATCGGGCAAAGCCACTTCCTGGAATGACAAACCAACCTTGCGCAACATGGTAAAAAAACGTGCTGGATTTCCTATCCCAGCCACAGCAGTAATGGAAGTAGAAGTAGAAACAGCCATAGCCTTGTTATCAACTAATGTGCTTAAGGCGATTTTTTCTGAACGATCGCACAAATGCTCTGCCACCAAGCCCATCAATTCCATACAAGCAAAACGGTCAGCTTGCATATGCATCATTTTTGATAAAGATTGCGACAAAGCAGGAAATATATCTGGCGTTGTGTTCACAACAACAAAGTCACTCTCGCGCGTCATCGGTTCACGCAAAGGACCGGCTGGCAGCAAATACCCATTGCCAGCACCACGCGTATCAAACAAAACAATTTCAATGTCCCTCTGCAACGCATAATGCTGCAAACCGTCATCCGAAATAATCACATTGACTTCAGGATGCCCTGCCAACAAAGCATGTCCAGCAGCCACCCGATCAGATCCAACCACCACTGGACAATGGGTACGGTGAACAATCAATAACGGTTCATCGCCAACCAAACTAGGCTTGGAATCTCTACGTACATAACGCACAAAATTACCCTCGCGCCCATAACCACGCGAGATAACACCAGGCGTATAACCAGCCTGCTGCAATGCCTGTAACAAAAAAATGGTCAATGGCGTTTTACC
>CAZMPS010000056.1:0-8795 GCA_964568305.1 uncultured Burkholderiaceae bacterium | reverse complement strand
GGCGTGTTGGGTTTTAAATAATAAGCGGGTGCGCCGTTACCGTTATTGACTTTGATTTCTGTGACCCTGCCGTTTTCACGTTTTTCGGTAATTTTCCGCTCGCTTTCTTTTTGCCGGATGGTAATGCCAGTGTCATTACTTTCTTCTAGTTTTTCGAGGTTAGGTGGTGTCGTATTTTCAGCCTCAGCATAAGCGAGAAGACAATGCGTAGTGCCGGCAAAAAAAATGGCGAGCATCTTGAGAATGAGAAGTTGCGAGATGGGCTTAACTTGGTTTTTAGTCATGGCAAATAAGATGATCAATGATCGATAATTAGTAATCAATAAAGTGAGGCATAGATGAGCGTGTTCTTTAACCACGTTCGCGTAGCAAGCGCGTCACACCAGCAACACGGCGCACATTGCGCATCAAACGGGCCAGATGTACCCGATCTTCAACTTGTATGGTAAAACGTAATTCCATGATGTCATGGTTTTTGTCTTCCTCCATCGCGACATAAACAATATTGGCATCTGATTCGCCAATTTCAGCTGCAACACGCCCCAGGATACCGCGCTCATTTTTGATCAATAATCGGATATTGCAGTCAAAGTGACGATCCAATTCTGTGCCCCATGCTACAGGTATCCAGCGATCAGGCTCTTTAATGCGTTGTCGTTTGGCCAGATCACAATCGGTTGTATGGACCAAAATTTCCTGGTCGCGTTTTAACTGCCCAATGACGCCATCTCCTGGGATTGGTTGGCAACACGGTGCTAATTGCGCAGAAACACCCTGGCTTCCGTAAATAATAACCGGATCGATTTTGGTAGATCGGATTGCTTTTTCGGCATGAATCCATGGAATCGTGCTTGGATTTTCTTCTAGCAAGCTCATGATATGTCGTGCTACCAATGCTGCCATACGTTTACCCATGCCAATATCGGCGTAGATTTCATCAAGGGAATTGGCGCTGGATCGATTGACCAATGTTTCACCAAACTCTGGTAATAGTGTGGGTTTGAGATTCAAATTGGTCAGTGCTTGTGACAACAAGCGCTGGCCGATAGCGATGGATTCATCCAAATTGATCGAGCGTAAATGGTGTCGTATGGCAGAACGTGCTTTGCCAGTACGCACAAATGTCAGCCAATTTGGACTAGGACGTGAAGTCGGCGCTGTGATGATTTCTACAATGTCGCCATTCTTTAATTCTGTGCGTAGAGGCGCCATTTCATGATTGATTTTGGTGGCAATGGTTTGATCACCAATATCGGTATGAATCGAGTACGCAAAATCAAGTGCAGTTGCACTACGTGGCAACGCGATAATTTTTGATTTTGGCGTGAAAACATACACAGAATCAGGGAATAAGTCGACCTTAACATGCTCTAGAAATTCTGCTGAATCTCCGGTTTGTTTTTGAATATCTAGCAGTGATTGTAGCCATGCATGGGTGCGTTGTTCCAGATCGCTGAAATGTGATTCACCATTTTTGTATAACCAATGTGCGGCCACACCAGATTCGGCGATGCGGTGCATGTCTTGCGTGCGAATTTGAAATTCTACTGGCGTGCCGTAAGGTCCGATCAACGTGGTGTGAAGCGATTGATACCCATTGATTTTGGGGATGGCGATGTAGTCTTTGAATTTGCCAGGCATCGGTTTGTACAATGCATGTAGCGTTCCTAGTGTCGTATAACAATGCACAAAGTTATCAACCACTACGCGAAAACCATACACATCCAACACTTGTGAAAACGACAGCCGTTTTGTTTTCATTTTGAGATAAATCCCGAACAAGGATTTCTCGCGGCCATATACATCTGCTTGAATATCAGCTGAGCGCAATGTGTTTTTGACCGATTCAAGTATTTTGCTGACCACTTCACGTCGGTTGCCGCGAGCAGCTTTGACGGCTTTGGTTAGTGTGCGATAGCGCAATGGATACAAATGCAAAAATGCTAAATCTTGCAATTCGCGATAAATCTTGTTCAGACCAAGGCGATGTGCGATGGGCACATACACTTCCATGGTTTCACGTGCAATTCGTTGCTTTTTGTTGTGAGCCATTGCACCGAGTGTGCGCATGTTATGTAAACGATCAGCTAATTTGATTAGGATAACGCGTACATCTCGTGCCATTGCCAGCAGCATTTTGCGGAAATTTTCTGCTTGTGCCTCAACTTGGCTTTGGAATTCAATTTTGTCCAATTTGGAAAGGCCATCCACCAAGGTGGCGACCGATGCGCCAAAACGTTCAATTAATTCCTCTTTTTGAACGTTTTGGTCTTCCATCACATCATGCAATAACGCTGCCATGATAGCTTGCGCGTCTAGTTTCCATTCAGCGCAGATTTCTGCCACAGCAATCGGGTGAGAAATATAGGGCTCACCGGATTTGCGCATTTGGCCTAAATGCATTTCGTCTGAGAAGCGATATGCCTCCTTGACTCTCTTTAATTCGGAAGGAGAAAGATATTTGGCGAGCGTATCAGTAAGCTGAGAAACTGATGCAACGCCGGTATTTGGATGGTCTTGAGAAATCATGGTAGCACAGTGTCAACACAGCATGCAAAATGGCAAAAACATGATTTCAATATAACTCAGCTTGGCTTTTGAGTGTGGTTTGGAATGTTCTAAGCGGGTACTTTTTTTAACATTTCAAGACCGACTTGGCCAGCGGCAATTTCGCGCAAAGCAACAACGGTCGCTTTATCTTTTGCTTCGACTTTAGGGGTGTGTCCTTGCAATAACTGACGAGCGCGATAAGTTGCAGCCAGAGTGAGTTGGAAACGGTTTGGAACTTCTTTCAGACAATCTTCGACTGTGATGCGTGCCATGATGGATTCTTTTTAAATTTAAAAGGATGGAAATAATTAAGAGCTAAGAATTTAAGAACGATGAATTCCCAAATCGGCAAACAAAAGCGCATGACGTGTAGCCTGCTGCGCTGTTCTGCAGCGTGTTGCTTTTACAATCGCGTTGAGTTCGGATAAGGCGGTGGAAAATTCTTCGTTGATGATAACATATTCGAATTCTGAAGCATGAGCGATTTCTCCTTCTGCCGCTAAAACGCGACGTTTGATCACTTGCTCATCATCTTGCCCACGTTTTTTTAGGCGCTTTTCCAGATCTGCAATTGAGGGAGGCAAAATAAAAATACCAATTGCCTGTGGGAATAATTCTTTGACCTGCTGTGCGCCTTGCCAATCGATTTCCAACAATACATCGGTGCCAGCTTGCATTTGTTCAGTGATGCGTATTTGCGATGTACCGTAATAATTGCCATGCACTTTGGCCGATTCTAAAAATTCACCGCGCTCGCGTTTTTCTAAAAAGTCGGCTTCTGTAATGAAATAATATTCTCGCCCATGTTCTTCTTTGGGACGTGGTGCTCTGGTTGTATAGGAAATCGATAATTTGATAGTCGGCTCTTGTGCCAGCAAAGCGCCAACCAAAGACGATTTTCCTGCGCCAGAGGGTGCAATCACCATGAATAAGCTACCGGAGAAATGATCAGTGCGGGACATACAGATACTTTCTAAATTTTTATTTAAACCGAAATCGCCCGTTCGCCTCCATTAACAGCTAAATGGATTAGGGTAATAGTCTGTTATTAACTTGTATGCGGCAGCTTCTTCCACCGCGCTGCAATCGTATCGGCTGATAAATCAGCCCCACAATTCCACTCAATAAAGTATGTGCCATTGTAAATTTGCTCAAATTCTTTTCTGTTCTTTAATGGCACAAATGCTTCGGATTCCAAATAAGGGCTCACATCAAAAAAACCAATTTGCCCTTCTTCATCCACTATTTTTAGAATGTAGCCATCTTCAGGTGAAATGTTTGCAATTTTCATTGATCTAGTCCTCGAATAGGGAAAGGAGTTTTGCCATGAACAGCTAAGTCCCAGTCAGCTATTAAATCATCTTGATGAATCTCTATCCAAGCAACAACCAGTTTATGTTTCTTAGCCGGAAAATTCCCTGCCAGCACAGTTCCATCATTGATGGAGTAAACGGCTGTTTGACCTTGATATTCGGCATGGATGTGGGGGACATTATGTTTATCTGTGTCATAAAAAAACATTCTAATAAGAATGCCGTAAAACATGGAAATTGTTGGCATGTCTACTCCAAATTTTGCACTTGTTCACGAATTTGTTCTATCAACAACTTGAGCTCCATTGATGCATCGGCCAATTCTTTGATCGCTGCTTTGGCGCCTAAAGTATTGGCTTCACGGTTCAATTCTTGCATCATGAAGTCCAGGCGTTTTCCTACTTGACCACCCTTTTGAAGGATATGGCGTGTTTCCGCTAAATGCGCATTCAGGCGTGACAACTCTTCAGCCACATCAATACGGATGCCGTACAAAGTCACCTCTTGGCGGATGCGCTCCATAGTTTCTGTATGGGTTGTATGCGCCTGTTGTGTTGCTAAATTCAGCGTTTCCTGCAAGCGTTCGATGGCTTTGTTTTGGAAATGTGCAACCGCTTGCGGGACGAGTGGCGTGATTTTTTCTACGATGCTTTCCATGGCATCAATCCGGGAAAGCAGCATTGTTTGTAGCGCGGCGCCTTCGCGTGTTTTGCTTTGGATAAATTCGTCCAAAGTCGAAGATAAAGCGGCCAGCACTTCAGTTTGTAGCGTTTCTTGATTGACTTCAATTTCTTTTAATACGCCTGGCCATTTCAATAATTCATGTACCGATAACGTGGATGCTTGCGTGAATTGTTGGCGAATGACGCTTTCTGCATTTGCCAGTTCGGTTAACAAAGCCGTGTTTAAATTGATGGTCGTCGTATTGGTGGTTTTGCGGCTAAAATGCAGCCGGCATTCGACTTTGCCACGTGTCACGCGCTTCATGATCATGTCTCGCAGAGCGGGTTCCAGGCTACGAAAATCATCGTGAATGCGGAACTGCAAATCTAAAAAACGAGAATTAACGCTTTTGATTTCGGTCGTGAGGATGCCCACGGAAGTTTCATCCACACTGGTTGCATAGCCGGTCATGCTGCAAATAGTCAAAATGGTCAATTCAAACTCCGTTTTTGTCTTTGTAAATTTGTATTTTTTATTGTTTTTATGTGAAAAACTAAATGCATGTTTACATCAGCCCCCGATGTTACCCGATTACTTAAATTACTTAAATGGAAGCGAAACTCATGTCATACGAAACTCGTCCCAGTGGGCGTGCAGCGAATGCGCTGCGCCCAATCCGGTTTAGCCGGCATTACACCAAACATGCGGAAGGTTCGGTCTTGGTCGAATGTGGCGATACCAAACTGATTTGCACAGCCAGCATTGAAGACAAAGTCCCTCCTTTTTTAAAAGGAAAAGGGCAGGGTTGGTTGACGGCAGAATACGGCATGTTGCCGCGTTCAACGCATACGCGTATGGATAGAGAAGCGGCCAAGGGCAAGCAATCTGGACGCACGCAGGAAATTCAGCGCTTGATTGGACGTTCATTGCGCGCAGCATTCGATTTGGAAGCCTTTGGTGAGCGTACTTTGCATTTGGATTGCGACGTAATTCAGGCGGATGGCGGCACCAGAACGGCAGCGATTACTGGTGCGATGGTCGCGGCCTACGACGCATTTTCTTGCTTGCTTGAGCGCAAGGTGATTACAGCGATACCGCTCAAGCATTTTGTGGCGGCGATTTCAGTGGGTATTTATCAAGGCCAGCCGGTGCTGGATTTGGATTACGCCGAAGATTCAGCCTGCGATACGGACATGAATGTCGTGATGACGGAGGCGGGGCACTTTATTGAAATTCAAGGAACGGCGGAAGGCGCCGCTTTTGATCGGGCAGCGATGGATCGCCTATTGGATTTGGCGCAACAAGGGATTGTTGATCTGATCGCTTTGCAGAAAAAAACCTTGGGTTTATGAACGTATGAACATTGTGTTGGCGTCCAATAACGTTGGGAAGTTAAAAGAATGCCGCGCTATCCTGGCACCGCTTGGTTTTACTTTGTCTACCCAAAGTGAACTTAATGTGCCCGAAGCGCCTGAGCCGTATGGCACGTTTGTCGAAAATGCCTTGACCAAAGCACGCCACGCGGCGCAACTGACTGGCTTGCCAGCGTTGGCAGATGATTCTGGTTTGTGCGTGCGTGCTTTGCGTGGTGCGCCAGGCGTGCGCTCTGCACGCTATGCGGGAGAAAACGCCTCCGATGCGCGCAACAATCAGCGGTTGATTGCCGATTTGGCGCAGCATGAAGATAAGTCGGCTTATTACTACTGCGTGCTGGTGTATTTGCGCCACGCCGAAGATCCACAACCTGTGATTGCCGAGGGCGTGTGGCAAGGCGAAATCATCGCCGACCCACATGGCGACGGTGGATTTGGTTACGATCCGCATTTTTGGCTGCCTGAATTGGGTAAAACTGCGGCTGAATTAGATCCTCAGCAAAAAAACCAATTGTCCCATCGTGGCAAGGCTTTACGCCTTTTGCTTGAAAAATTGTCATGATTCCCATTAAGCCAGTTACATCAGTCGAATCAGCTGAGTTGCCTTTTGCCACCAAGACGGTGTCTGATTATTTAAAGCCAGGCATCTTGCAGCTGACAACCTTGCCGCCTTTGGCGCTCTATATTCACTTCCCTTGGTGCGTCAAAAAATGTCCTTATTGCGATTTCAATTCGCATGAAACAAACGCCAATCGGGATTTCCCGGAAGAAGCATATCTAGCTGCTTTGCGCAGTGATTTAGAACAAGCTTTGCCGATGATTTGGGGGCGTAAGGTTTATACCGTTTTCATCGGCGGCGGCACGCCTAGCTTGTTGTCCGCGGAGGGTTTGGATCGCCTATTATCCGATGTGCGTACTTTATTGACCTTGGATAGCGCGGCTGAAATTACCATGGAAGCCAATCCTGGTACGTTTGAAGCAGAAAAGTTCAAATCCTACCGAGCCAGCGGCATCAATCGTTTATCGATAGGGATACAAAGTTTCAACTCTCAACATTTACATGCTTTGGGCCGCATTCACGATGGCAAAGAAGCACGTGCGGCGGTGGAAATTGCTCATGCTTACTTTGATAATTTCAATCTGGATTTGATGTACGCCTTGCCGTCGCAAACTCTAGAACAAGCCAGGGAAGACGTGCAAACTGCCATCAACCTAGCACCGCCGCATTTGTCCCTATATCACTTGACGATGGAAGCGAATACGGTATTCGCCAAATATCCGCCCATCGTTCCTGATGACGATGCCAGTGCCGAAATGCAAGATATGTTGCAAGAATTGACCTTTGCAGCGGCGTATTCTCACTACGAAGTGTCTGCCTACGCACAGGCAGGTCGGCAGGCGCGCCACAATTTGAATTATTGGTGCTTTGGTGATTATCTAGGCATAGGCGCCGGTGCGCATTCCAAAATTTCTTTCCCACATCGGGTTTTGCGACAAGCGCGTTACAAGCAACCTAAGACTTATTTGGAACAAGCATTGCGCAACAATTTTGTTCAACAAGAAGCAGAAATTGCTCGTGATGAATTGGGTTTTGAATTCATGTTGAATGCGTTGAGGTTAAACGATGGTTTCCCCACCACCTTATTCGCCGAACGCACTGGTTTGACCTTGAATGCGATAGAGGAAAATCTCCAGCAAGCGGAAAAAAAGGGCTTGCTGTATTGCGATCATCAAATTATTAAGCCGACTGAATTGGGCAAGCGGTTTTTGAATGATTTGCAGGGGATGTTTTTGGGGGATGAGTAGAAATTGTCGGGTGTAATAAGCAAAGTGCATTACACCTTCATTAAGGGCACCATACGGCGCAATGCTTTACGCTTGTTGCTGCCTGGTGGCAACAAACTCCCGATATCCACGCGCTCGCAATTGGCATGCTGGACAAGTACCGCAGCCGTAACCCCAGTCGTGCAATGTGCCGCGTTCGCCTAGATAGCAGGTGTGGGTTTCGGTGCGGATTAAATCAACCAGCGCTTGCCCGCCTAGATCTTGCGCCAATTGCCAGGTTTGGCATTTATTTATCCACATCAACGGTGTTTCCAGCTTGAAGTGGGTTGCCATGCCTAGATTAAGCGTCACTTGCAGTGCCTTCATCGTATCGTCACGGCAATCGGGGTAGCCGGAGAAATCGGTTTCACACATCCCGCCGACCAGTACATTCAAATCGCGTCGATAGGCCAGGGTGGCGGCTACGGTCATGAACAGTAAATTCCGTCCTGGGACGAATGTATTTGGCAAGCCATTTTCCTGCATGGTGATGGCGACATTTTCGGTCAAGGCGGTGCTGGACATTTGACCGAGCAGGGATAAGTCGATTATGTGATCCATGCCTAATTTGCTATCCCATTCTGGATATTGCTGGCGCAGTGTTTGCAGCAGATTGGGGCGCATGGCGAGTTCTATCCTGTGCCGCTGACCGTAGTCAAAACCTAGGGTTTCGACTTTTTCGTAATGCTTTAACGCCCATGCCAGGCAGGTGGTGGAATCTTGACCACCGCTGAAAAGAACTATTGCACCATCTGTATGGCTGTGATTGGGGAGTGTCATAGTAAGTTGGGATGTGATGAAATTATTGGTTTGGGTAATGATTTCGGTCAGGCGTGTTTGGTGAAATGATCCAACACAAAACTGATGCAATACTTAGTACTGACCAATTGAATTTATTCTAAGGTATGGATATTAAATGTCATTGCTTTAATGTGTTTTTTGCTGCTTTAAATTGCGCATAAAGATTGGGCTCTTCTTCTTTTATTTGATTATAAAAATTATAATTCTCTGTGTGGAAAAGAGTCTCCCGACTGTGGCTTCTTCTTAGCGTAGTTAACAGCAGATTTTTTTG
>CAZMPS010000055.1:0-8835 GCA_964568305.1 uncultured Burkholderiaceae bacterium | reverse complement strand
GGTCACGGATGAGCCATCATTGATGCTTCTGTAAGCTTCATCGATTGCTTTTCTAATGACTAAATTAGTCGATGCACCACGGCAATAAGCAATCCCATCAAGCAAGGGAATCCCGCTGCGATAAGTCAGACCTAAGGTATCGCAAATACGCGCCAGAATAATTTTCTTAGTAACAGGTCCAAGCGCCGGGAAGCGTAATGCAACGTCATGCAACATAAATTTGAAACGAGGATTGAATTTGGCGCCCAACCATACGAAAAGAACAAGTGTTGGTGGTGTGAGTAGTATCAACCACCAGTAATCAACGCAGAAACCCGAAACCCAGATCAATACAACCGTTTGTATGGGGATTTCTTGCCCCATATTGGCAATAAATTTGACAATTTGTGGGACGATAAAAATCATCAAGAATAAAACCACTGCACTGATGATAATCGTGACAAAAGTGGGGTAAATGAGTAATTGCTTGGTTTTGGCCGCTAGTTCGTCTTGCCATTTTAAAGAACGGCAAATTTCTTGCATCACACTTGGCAGTTGTCCGATTGCTTCACCGATTCGTACTAGGTTGATGACCAATTCTGGGAAAACGTCTGGGTTGCTGGCAAAGGCTTCTGACATGCTAGAACCAGTGTCAATTTTTTCATGCAGTTGTCCACATAGTTCGCGCATCTCCGGTGTGTCTCCAGAGTTGCGTAGATCGGCAAGAATAGACAGGACTGAAACACCAGCACGTAGCAACATTTCGATTTGGCTCAGAAAGTTAATGAGCTCACGTCGCGACATTTTACGTATGGTGCGTGCTTTGCTTTTTAATTCGTCTGCTTGAATTAATTCCAAATAGGTTTTTTTGAGTTGAGCATCAAGATCAAATTCATTTAGGGCTTCCAGTTCGCCTTTGATGATTTTGTTTTGTGCATTAACAGCGCGATAACGATACAGTGCCATTCGCTCTTCATTCCATTCGTATCAATTTTGAATTGATGTCTTGACTAGCCTTTGAGTCGCTCAGTTAAGTCAACAACACGTCCAACTTCTTCCAAAGTAGATAGTCCATTGAGTACGCATCGAATCCCATCTTCTACAATCGGAACAAAACCACGGGAGATCGCATAATCAGTCATTTCTTGAATGCTCGCACTGCGGGCAACCAATTCATCTAGCCCAGTGTCAAAGCGTAAAATTTCCATAATCGCTAACCGTCCTTTGTATCCACGATTGCCACAAGCGGGACAGCCAACAGCTTTGAAAATGGTACGCTCATCATTCGGTTGTAGGCCTAATACTCTGCGTTCTTGGTCATTTGGTGTGTGAATTTCTTTGCATTTTTGGCATAGTTTTCGCACCAGTCGTTGTGCAATGATGCCAATAATGTTGCCGGACAAAATACTTGGTTTAACACCTAAATCCATTAAACGAGGAACGGAGCGGATGGCTGAATTGGTATGCAAAGAAGAAAACACCTGATGGCCAGTCATGGCGGAGCGTACAGCCATTTCTGCCGTTTCTTGATCACGAATTTCCCCCACGAAAATGATATCGGGGTCCTGCCGCATCAGTGAGCGAATACCGCTGGAAAAATCCAACTTTTGTGCAACGGCAACTGAGGTTTGTCGGATCATCGGTAGTGGGTATTCCACCGGATCCTCCAAGGTCATAATATTGACGCCGACATCGTTTAAGTGATTGATTACGGAATAGATTGTGGTGGTCTTACCAGAACCAGTTGGGCCTGTTACGAGAAGGATGCCATCTGGTCTTTCTAGCATTAACTTCAAAAGAGAAAGTTGGAATTCTGGCAGGCCCAGATTGTCCAATGGAACGACGCTCAGTTTGCGATCCAGAATCCGGAAAACAAAATTCTCACCATGTATCGTTGGTTGTGATGCAGCACGGAAATCGATTTGACGTCCAAATAAAGTCAGCGAGATGCGACCATCTTGTGGCGCGCGTGTTTCGGCGATATTCATAGAAGCCAAAATCTTAAGGCGTACCAGCATTGCTGTCCAATTTGCTTTGGTAAAAGAGCGAATTTCTCGTAATACGCCGTCGATGCGGTAACGAATACGCAAAAAATGTTCTTCTGGCTCAAGATGGATATCGGACGCACCACGACTTACCGCATCTGCCAACACGGCATCGACTAAACGAACGATAGGGTGGCTGTAGGACGCACCTGCTTGGGTAAGGGCGATCAGATCAAGCTCGCCACTTTCTAACTCGAGCAAAATCCCTTCAATCGACAATTCACGATCATAAAAGCGATCAATTGCTGCAAGTACTTCCGCTCTTGGCGTAATGTGCCACAAAGGACGAATGCGTTGTCCAGACTGCGATCCTGCGCGTGCCAGGAGTGCAGCAATTGCATCGCGTGCCACGATATCGTCCGGGTTGGCAGTGGCGATCAGTAAATTGCCTTTCTCACTGTTAAAACTGACGGGAAACAAAGTATGTTTGAGCGCAACGGATTTTGGAATCAATTCCAAAGCGGCCGCATCGGCAATCGCTGCTGAAATATCAACCGATTCGTATCCTACGGTTTCGGATACGGCTTCACGCATCGCATCTTCAGTGATGAAGCCCAAATCGAGCAACATCTCACCCAGGGGTTTGCCCAGTTTCTTTTGTTGCTGTAGTGCGATACTTAGTTGATCCTGGCTAATATAGCCGCGCTCAATTAATACATCGCCAAGGCGCTTTTTAGTTGGTTGAGTGGTGTTTACCCCAGTCATGGCGATCCAGTACTATTTCCAGGATTCGTTAACAAATACTTGCGTAACTCTTGGACACGTTGTCGTATTGCACTGCGATCAATCGTGTTGTCTGTTGGTTTACTTAATTGGATTGCTCTTTCATAGGAGGAGATGGCCGCACTGGATTTGCCTAGGTGATCTAATGC
Organism: uncultured Burkholderiaceae bacterium; assembly: GCA_964568305.1. Classification (GTDB taxonomy): domain Bacteria; phylum Pseudomonadota; class Gammaproteobacteria; order Burkholderiales; family Burkholderiaceae_D; genus JAGKXB01. The sequence continues at coordinate 5,939 of CAZMPS010000055.1, read as the reverse complement.
CACTGCTAGATTGTAGGAATACAGCGCATGATCTGGTGCTAAATTAGCCGCACGGAAAAAGGCTTGTTGTGCTTCACTCCAGCGTTTTTGACGTGCTAATAAATTACCCAAGGCATAGTGTAGTTCGGGGGATGTTTGTTTTAATTCCAATGCTTGTTTTAAATGCCCTTCTGCTGCGATGGGATCTGTTGCTGCAGACAAACTGAGTAAGCCAGCCGTGGCGCTAGGATTTTCCGGATCTTCACGCAAGACTTGTTGATAGAGATCAAGTGCGCGTGATGATTGTGATTTGCGATGCGCAATAATTGCCAAACCCAGTAATGCATCTTTTTCATGCGGGCGTTTTGCGAGCACTGCTAAATACTGACGCTCTGATTCATCTAATTTTCCTTCTGTTAGCGCAGCGTAAGCTTCTTTTAGTGGATCAGAGTTGGTACTGGTGGTTAATGCAATTGGTGCGTTGACCGTATTTATTTTTTTTGCTGCTTTCTGTTTTGGTGGTGTGACCGATGCCATAGATATCGTAGATGGCGTAGGTGTGGTAGAGAGGTCATCGTTGACGTTTGTCTGCTTAGGATCATCTTTGTGTTTGCTGACGATAGGGCGTGCTTCGATGATATTGGTGGCGACACGTGTCGTGGGGCTGTTTTTTGTAATGGGTGCAGGTGTTTTTTTACCCACTTCTTTATTTGTGGTGGGATTATGCGTGTCGATCGCAGTTGCTGAAACTGTACTTTGTTTGGGGATATTGGTTGGTGTTGTGTTGGCACGTGGGGGCATAACAGGTGGCGTATGCACTTTTATTGTTTCATCTTCTGGTGTTTGTAAATAAAACCAGGTGCCAGCAAATGAAATTAATACAGCTGACAAAAGCAGTGTGAGCAAGATCAAACGGTTACGTTGTGGTTTGGTTGTTGCGGAAAAAATGGCTTGGGCGGCACGTGCCCCCGCAATATTTTGCTTAGCGGAGGACGTGCCCTTATTGGCTGTTGGTTCAGATTGCGCGGTAGATTGCCTAACAGATGTATTAACAGATTCATCTGCAATTTGGCTAGCAATTGGATCAATCGGACCTATTGAATCGATTGGATCGATTGGATCGATTGGATCGATTGGATCAATAGCAAGTTCTTGCTTGACGTTACTCATGTTGTCAGCATTGCTTTGTTGGGCGTGTTTTAAGGCGTCAAATAGCAGGCTCAAGGACGTTCTTCTTTGTGATGATTGTGATGAGATTAATTACTGCAACCCGGTACTAAGAGTCGTCTTAAATTGACGTAATACATCATATTGGCGTTCTTGGTCAAGAATAATTGGCCGTAGGAAAATGACTAATTCCGATTTTGTATTGGTGTCATCACGACCTTTAAAGAACTCACCAATACCAGCTAGATTACCAAGGCCGGGAATTTGGTTGGTCTTGCCCGAGCGCGAATCTTGCATCAATCCGCCAAGAACGGCGATTTCTCCGTTACGCACACGCAAAATGGATTCCATTTCGCGTGTTTGGATTTGCGGGATTAAGTTTGTGACATTGTTTTGTTTTAATACAGGATTCGGGTCACTGACATAGTTAGTGATGCGAGTAATGGTGGGCCGCATATTGAGCGTGACTTCATTATCGTTACTGATTTGTGGTGTCAGGTAAAGTAAAAAGCCGACGGGTACGGTGTGTACGCTGGAAGTGTAAGTGGCGGGAGTGGCGGCCGCTGTTGCGGTAGCGGCAGTTCCAGGTGTGACGTCAATTGTAAAGTACACCGTTTCATCAACAACTTTGAGCAAGCTGGTTTGATTATTGAGAACGGATAGTTTGGGACTGGATAGTACGTGTAATTTACCAAATGTTTCTAGGAGTTTAATAGAGGCGGAGATGTCCACTTTGCCACCTAATGCACCTTGATAAAGATAGCTGAGCGTACCCATGACACCACTTGTTGTTGGTGATGTTTGTGTTGCACTAAATCCTTTTGTAGAGCGCAAGATGGACCAATCTATACCCTGTTGATATTGATCAGATAAGCTGACTTCAACAATTGTTGCCTCAATCAATACTTGACGCTTGGCATTTGCCATAACTTTGTTAAGAAATTCTTGTATGCTCAAATGCTGACGCGAGGTTGCTCGCACACTAATGATGCCAGTTTCTGGATTGGCAATGATAGAAGCGGCCTCACGATAATTTGTTTTACGCGTATTTGTATTGGAATCTGAGGGCGCAACATTTTGAGCAGGTGTTGTTGGATTAGCTCCCAACATTTTTAAAGCAGCAGCGCTGGCTTTCGCTAGGCTATTTTCTGCTGGTGCTTCGGCCGTTTGTGTGGATGCTGTTTCATTGGCCTTTTCAGGGATCACTTTGTCTGTTTCACGTAACAAGTCTTTAAGATTTTCCACCAATGTTTTCCAAAAATAATTATTGGATTCGTTATCAATATTGGCAGTCGAGGTACTACCAACACCAGTGCCTGCAACGCTGGCAGCTGTCGTGATGTTATTTTTTGATTTGCGTGCGATATTGGGATAATCAATCTGATAGCTTTTCAAGTAAGGCGTGTCCGGCATGATGGTCAAATTGCGACCATGCAATTCATAGCGCATGTCTATTTGTCGGCTGACTGCATCTAAAATTTCAGGCAAAGTCCGATCAATCAAATTCATCGTGACGGCGCCAGTGATATTGGGATGAATTTCAATGTTCAACTTTGCATCACGTGCAATAGCAAACAAAATATCTTGCGCTGGCACATTAATCACAACCACGCTGTAGCGCTCAGCTGCTTTGGACGCCACTGGCGGTGGTGGCAAGGGTGCGGCTTCTGCCAAAGGAGGGGCGGTATTGATAGGGGGATTTTTTGGCAATGCAATGTGCGCAGGAGATGGGGGGAATTTTTGAGGTAGATTGTTGCACCCACTCACTGTGCTTAGTATCCCGCATAGCAATATGCTTCGTATGAATATGAAGGAAGTTGGAGATAGCTTATTCATTTACGGTAATAAATAGATGTATTTTTACTAAACTGAATCGGTAAAAGTAAAGGCAATGTTCACTAAATAATTGCTCTATTGTAACTGCCATGGTACGTCGCAAATTTCCTTCCAACTACGAATAATAGGTTTACCAGTACGTGATTTCTCTGGCAAGGTCGCAATTGCTGCTTTCGCGGCATCTAAGGTAGGGAAGCTGCTGAAATAAATGGCAAGACGTGTTCTTTGTGGCTGCATTTGGATACCATAGGTTGAGCGTTTGATGTACATTTTTCCAGGTGGCAAACTTCTTTCTACTGCTGCGACCAATTCTGTTGCATCCACATCGGCAGCGATGCGTATGGTGGCAACCTGGATGGTGTAATGACCTAGTTTGGCTTGTTCCTGCGCATATTGAAAACTTTGTTTGATACGTTGATTAATAACGAGATTGATATTTTTGTTTTTATTGGATTGCTTGGTCGTAATTGCTGCTTGCGATGCTTTTTCAGTCGATGCTGCCGGCGTAACAGGTGTTGCGGATTTTACTGGCGCTGCCGGTGCTGTCGGTATGGCCGATGTGGCTGGTGTGGATGTTTTGCTTTCCGTAGAGGAAAGTAGTGTAGCGGTTTTTGCTAAATTAGGCGGGGGGGCATGATTGGTTTGGCTGATGCCTGTTAATGCTATTCCATGTTGGTTGGTCAAGTTGGCCGGACGTGGCTGAGCATTTTTTTGCAAAAAAATTGTTAGATAAGCTGCGCTTGCTGCACTCACCATCACTGCAGCGAGTAGGCTCAATAACCACTTGACGTTCGTCCTGGGTGTTTGCCCACCTGGTATTGGTGTGGTTGAGAAATTAGGGCCGATATCGCGTATGGCGAGTTGCACGTGTTTGAGTTTGACTTGTCTTGTTTGATCCGCATAGGCTGCAAGCAATGCCTTATCCGCCAATAAGTTGATGCGCCTCGCTCGACCTTTGGCGTCATTTAATAAGCAGCGTTGTGCACTCCACGAAAACATACGGCCACCGCGCCATCCAGCGACGCGCAGCCTATGTTCGAGGTACGCAATCGCATCTTCTTTTGACAGATTTTGTAAATTCAGTCGATAAACGACACGGTCGCGCACTTGTCGCAAGTGTGGTGCTTCTAGCAGTGTATTGAGTTCTGGTTGACCAAAAAGGACAATTTGAACTAGCTTGCGGTCCCCCGTTTCCAGATTGGACAAACGTCTAACTTCCTCAATCGATTCTGCCGGCATGGTATGGGTTTCATCGATTAGCACGACGACTTGTCTGCCTTGCATATGGCGTTTGAGTAATTCTTGCTGCAAGATTTCCAGCAGTGCTCCTTGGTTGGCACTAGGAATGTTGACACCTAAATCTCTGGCGATGACTTCAATGATTTCATCACGCGAAAACGCCGGATTGGGTAGATAAACGGTATCGACGTGACTAGGCAGGCGGGAAAGCAGAATGCGACTCATCAATGTTTTGCCACAGCCAACTTCGCCAATGACCAGCACGATCCCTTCTGATTGCAAAGTCGCATGCATTAATCCCGTACTGAACACTCCCTTATCTTTACCCTCAAAGAAAAAACTGGGATCTGGGGTAATAGAAAAAGGTGGCAATGTAAGGCCGAAATAATCAAGATAGAGAGAAGACATAGCCTCGCATCCTAGGGCTTTAGTTTGCTCTGTGTCAATTCATAAAAGCAATTTTTGCAATGCAAAATAGAAAAATGGGATTTTTCTTGCAAAGAAATAATGATTGATAATCCGGTTAAGATGGAGAGTGCAGATTACAGACTACCATTCACAAGGTATCGGCTATTCAGCCGTAGCGGGATATGTTTATCACGAGGCAACTATGTCAGAAAATAAATCGAAGCTCTCATCAGACACTGGTACCAGTAATACTAATACCAGTAATGCAAATAACAATATAAATCCGAGTGCGGATACCTTAGATTTTGTGAAAAATCTTTGGGGTGGTATGCAGATTCCTGGTTTTAATCAGGCCGCAGGCATGAGCATCCCCACTTCGTGGGCACAAGATTTGGATAAAAAGATCGAAGATTTAAAAACGGTGGAATCCTGGTTGCAGGTCAATATGAGCACGTTGCGCGGCACCATCCAGACGCTGGAAGTCCAGCGCGCGACGCTTGTGGCTTTGCAATCGATGAGCGCAACGTTGGCGGGTGCTGCTAAACAAGGTAACGTTGAGAAGGAACAACCGGATGCGTATGCCCAGCAAGCTGCATGGTGGAATTTGCTGCAAGATCAATTTCAGTCGGTGTTGAGTGCTGTAGTGTCTGATGTTAATCAAAAGGATGCTGAAACAGCCGCTACATCTAAGCCTGAAAGTACGAAAAGATCAGTGAAAATGCCGGTAAAAACATCAACCAAAACAGCAGTAAAAACACCGGTACAGCAGACTACAAGTAAAAGGCAATGAATACAAAGGCAATCGATACACCTAGCGCGAAGGATGTTCTTCGCTAGGGAGGTGCTGATTTATTCATTTTTTGAAATTTCACGCCATTAAAAATCAAATACTTACTTATTTAATTGACAAAAATCTGAATAAATCAGCGTTTTCCTGGGTTGTATAAACAGCGTATATCAAACATAAGCTGCCAACGCAGTTTTCATTTTCTTTAATGCACTGGTTTCGATTTGACGTATCCGCTCTGCTGATACACCGAACTCATCGGCCAGAGCGTGTAAGGTAGCGCCCGAACCATCATCATTAGCAAGCCAACGCGCTTCCACAATACGACGTGAACGTGGATCTAGTTTGCTCAGTGCCGATTCCAGGCCTTCTGAGTGCAGACGTGTGACTTGTTGCGCTTCCAAGACTTTGCTGGGCTCACTCAAATCACTAGAGAGGTACGCAATCGGCGCAAAGCGATCATCTTCCTCATCGTTTGGTGCTTCCAGTGCAATGTCACGACCTGTCAGGCGCGTTTCCATCT
>CAZMPS010000054.1:0-8932 GCA_964568305.1 uncultured Burkholderiaceae bacterium | reverse complement strand
GCGCTGCCATGTTTAACCAGGATTGCCAAGTAGGTGGGCCATTGAATTGCGCCAACCAATTCGCGTACATATCTTGGGAATCCGGTGTCTTCATACTTACTTTCCTTTAATATCGAATATTAAATTTTTCACTAACTTTCCACTAACCTGAAATAAAAGTTGAGATTGAATGCATATCATCTTCATAGCATGGATTTATGTCGTGTTAATGATGTCTCTGACCGAGTCATCCATCACTGCCGGAATGATCACTTTTTTAGCGTACTGCGTATTGCCTTTGGCAATTATTTATTACATTGCAACGAGCAATCAACGCAAACAGCAACGAAAACTACAGCGGGAGAAATCAACAAACTCTAAGCCACCTACTTAATCCAAATCACTGTCACCATGCGCCCTGTCGTTTTGTCGCGGCGATAAGAATAAAAATTTTGAGCATCAGTCATCGTGCAATAGTTGCCGCCATACACACGATTAATTCCCATGTTGCCTAATCGGATCCTAGCCAGCATATAAATATCAGCCAAATATTTATGTGCTGAAGTCGGTTTAAAAGCTTGTTGCGCCTTGTCATCCTGATGCGTAAATGCCTGAAAAACATCTTCACCCACTTCAAACTTTTCCGGGCCAATTGCCGGCCCTAGCCATGCCATGATGTCACCGGCCCCCGCTTCCCGCATCTGCATCACCGTATTTTCCAGCACACCTTCTGCCAAACCACGCCAACCTGCATGCGCATTAGCGACTACCCTGCCAGCCGTATCGCAAAACAAAATAGGTAAACAATCGGCTGTTTGTATGGCACACACCACACTACTTTGTGTCGTAAAACTGGCATCTGCTTCTGGCACGGCATTAATTTGTACGTTGCCAGCATCTAGTACAACCGTACCATGCACCTGCGTCAGCCAAGCCGGTTCGGATGGCAATAAAGTGCGCAGCAATGCGCGATTTTGCTGCACATGTTGCCAATCATCGCCGACATGTAACGCCACATTGAATCCGCCAGTACCCAAACCATCGTCATAAAGCCCTGCGCTAAAACCCCCTTGACGTAGCGTGGTAAAGGCAACAATATTTTTAGGTGCATCTAGCCAGTCAGGTGTCATTATTTTCATAAGGCACCCACTTCTTCTGCATTCATCACGATACCCGCACGCACAATCAATTCTGCAAAATCTGTCGCCAACGGCACATTCCATTCAGAAAACGCTGCCGTTGTTGGGTGGATAAAACCTAACCGATACGCTTGTAATGCTTGACGTGAAAACACATGCGCCAAATGCTGTTTTCCATATAAAGGATCACCAACCAAAGAAAAGCCCAAAGACAGCATATGCACCCTGATTTGATGCGTACGCCCTGTTTCTAATTGACAACGAACCAGGCTTACTGATTTACCATCCAAAGAGCCTATTGCCAGTCGTTGATAATGTGTAATCGCAGGTTTTGCCGTCGCATTTTCTGATACAGCCATCTTGATTCGATCACGTGGATGGCGCCCGATAGCAGCGTTAATTGTGCCGTTTAATTGTGGCAATCCCCATACCAACGCCAAGTATTCTCGCTTGACAGTGCGTTCTTGTAATTGACGTACTAACTCTGTATGGGCTTGCAAAGTTTTTGCAATCACCATCAAGCCACTCGTATCTTTATCCAGACGATGCACAATCCCGGCACGTGGCACGCCAGCAATAGCGGGATAATGTTGCAACAAACCGTTTAAAAGTGTGCCAGACCAATTCCCCGCTGCTGGATGCACAACTAAACCGGCCGGTTTATTCATGACAATAACGCTCGCATCTTCGTGCACAATTGCCAAATCCATACTTTCAGCTATATAGGTTTTATCCTCAGGCGCAACTTGCGGGAAGATGACAATTTTCTCATCCCCATAACTCAGCATTTTGATACGTGCAGGTTGATCATTAACAGTAACAAATCCTGCTTCTATCCATTGTTGAATACGACTACGAGAAAATTGCGGCACACGCTTTGAAATCACTTTATCCAATCGCTCACCACAAGCATCTTCATGTAATTGCAAAACGATGGGTTGCATTTCTAGAAATGTGTTCTCTTCATCATTCACATCAATAGGTTGAATAGATTCAATAGATTCAATAGATTCAATAGACTTCGCCATACATTCCATATTCATTTTTAATATTAATAACAAGTCTCTTTGACGCTAAAGTGACTACTACAAATCCCATCGGCTATAATCAGCGCCTTCACGCTATCGCACTATTTATTAAGCTATTTAGCGGCTATTCACATTACCAAATTGTCATGCAAAAAAAATTATCGAAAATCACACTTTTACTTGTTTGTTCCTTCGGGCTATCTGCATGCGGTTTGTTGCCAGAATCAACTGATGAGACCAAAGCCTGGTCTGATTCAAAATTATACGCTGAGGCACACGATGAATTGACAACTGGCAATTATGAGAAGTCGATTCAATATTTTGAGAAACTAGAATCACGCTATCCTTTTGGCATCTATGCGCAACAAGCGCAAATAGAAATCGCTTACGCTTATTATCGACAAGGTGATCAGGCACAAGCATCGGCTGCGGTGGAGCGCTTCATCAAGCTACACCCCAACCATCCAAGGATGGACTACATGTTGTATTTGCGTGGTCTGATTTATTTCAATGACAGAGTCAGTGCTTTAAATTTTATTTATGCTCAAGATCCCACCGAGCGAGACCAAAAAGCAACGCGTACGGCATTTGATGGATTCAAACAGTTGGTTGAACGTTTTCCCAAGAGTATTTACACACCAGATGCCACTGCACGCATGCAATATTTGCTCTACGCGATGACGCAGTATGAATTACATGTCGCCAAGTTTTACTATCGACACAACGCTTATTTAGCAGCCATCAACCGCGCTCAATCAATTATCAAGGATTATCGTGATTCACCTGCAGTAGAAGAAGCATTATTCATCATGATGAATTCTTACGATAAATTGGGATTAAAAGACTTACGCAATGACACAGAACGTGTATTTAAGAAAAACTTCCCTGATAGCAAATTTATCAAAACTGACAACAATAAGAATAATAAAAATACTAACCCATGGTGGAAGATTTTATAGTGTATTTACAACGACACTACCGACAATGCCGAGAATGACAGATCGTACATGCAGTATTACGTACAATCTTGATAGTACTCCACTCCATAGTCAGCGCGTCCAGTAGCTGCAAACGCCCAGTTAATGGTGCGCCAACGCCCAGCAATAACTTCAACGCTTCCGCCGCCTGCATTGCACCAATAATGCCTACTAGCGGCGAAAAAACGCCCATGCTAGAACACAGGGCATCTTCAAAATGCTGATCTTCTGAAAACAAACAAGCATAACAAGGCGAAGCTGCATCGCGCACATCAAAAACGCTAATCTGGCCATTCAACTTCAAAGCAGCACCAGACACAAGAGGAACACCGTGCGCCACACAAGCACGATTGACTGCATGACGTGTGGAAAAATTATCACTACAATCAAGCACAACATCCACATTTGCGACTAGTGTATGCAAACGCTCATTTTCCGCTTTTTCGGTTAATGCAATCACATGTACTTCTGGATTAATTTGTCGCAAGGTTTGCTCGGCAGAATACGCTTTTGATTGGCCAATACGATCGGTTGTATGAAGAATCTGGCGCTGTAAATTGCTTAAATCGACAGTATCATGGTCCACCAGCGTCATAGTACCGACGCCCGATGAGGCCAGATAATAAGCCGCTGGAGAACCCAAGCCACCAGCACCAATCAGCAAAACACGTCCCGCCAATATTTTTTCCTGACCTTCTATTCCAATTTCATCAAGCAAAATATGGCGAGAGTAACGTAATAGCTGCTGATCATTCATGAGTTATTACGAATAATGATGAGTTATTTCGATGTGCTATCTTTTTTCTCTGCGCCATCTTTTTCCTTCGCAGAATCTTGCGCATCGTCTTTTTTGGATACTTCCTTCACTTTCGACAATTGCACTGGCAAACCTTTTAAATGATTCAAAGCTTGTGCTAGCTGAAAATCTTCTTTGCTACCGTACTCCAATGGTTTACGCTTTTGTTCAAGTGCAATGAGACGTTGCTCTTCTTCTAATTCATCGCGTTTCGTCCCTGTTTCAGCTTTTTTGTCAGTATCATTAGCTAAATGCTTTTGCAGATCGACTTCACGTGTACGCAGGCTATTCAGACCATCGCCATCCTTATATTCGTCTACCATCAAATCAGGAACAATCCCTTTCGCTTGAATAGAACGGCCACTCGGTGTGTAGTAACGCGCAGTCGTTAACTTGATTGCAGTATCTGCTGACAATTGTCGTATGGTTTGCACAGAGCCTTTACCAAAAGTCTGCGTGCCCATAATGGTGGCACGTTTGTAATCCTGCAATGCACCAGCAACAATTTCAGATGCAGAAGCGGAGCCCGTATTCACAAGCACCACCATCGGCACTGTTTTTGCCCGCGCATTTAAAGAGGCCAAAGGATCCAATGTCATGGATTTTGCATAAAACTTAGGATTGGCATTGAATGTTTCTTTAGATGAAGCCAATTGACCATTAGTAGAAACGATCACCACATTCTTTGGCAAAAATGCCCCAGCAACGCCAATTGCACCAGGTAACACTCCACCAGGATCATTGCGTAAATCAAGCACTAATCCTTTTAAATTAGGTTCTTGCGTCGATAAATTGTTAAATTTTTTAACCAAATCATCAACAGTTGGCTCCTGAAACTGCGCAATACGCACCCAAGCATAACCTGGCTCAACAACTTTCGCTTTCACGCTTTGAACACGAATTTCTTCACGCGTAATCGTTAAGATGATGGGCTTATCCTCATCTTTTCTGGCAATAGTCAAACTGATTTTGGTACGTGGTTCACCGCGCATTTTTTTGACGGCTTCATCCAAAGTCAATCCTTTGACGGGCGTAGAATCCAAGCGCGTGATCAAATCACCCGCCTTCACACCAGCGCGGTAGGCGGGTGAATCTTCAATTGGTGAAATGACTTTGACGTAGCCATCTTCCATTCCAACTTCAATACCAAGACCAACAAATTTACCTTGCGTACCTTCACGTAATTCTTTAAATGCTTTTTTATCGAGATAAGCAGAATGTGGATCAAGTGAAGCGACCATGCCAGAAATAGCTTCTGTTAACAATTTCTTATCTTCAACTGGTTCAACGTAATCGGATTTGATTAAGCCAAACACATCGGCTAATTGGCGTAATGACTCTAGTGGCAAGGGAGAGGCGACTTCTTTTTGCGCCAACGCAGAAAATTGCATAGAAGCAGCAAGACCTGCAACCATCCCTAAACTGATAAGGCCAATATTTTTAATTTTGTTGCCCATTTCTCACCCGACCTTCACTTTTTTGACTCAATTTATCTTGATTTACTACCTAGATTTCTAACTTATTATTTCTTACTTATTAGCCGCAGTCCAAGTCAAGGGATCAAATGCTCGCCCCTGATGTCGAAGCTCGAAGTATAAACCTGATTGTTCATTACCACCGCTACTCCCGGCACTAGCAATCGGATCACCAGCCTTGACTGCTTCGCCAGCACGTTTCAATAATGTTTGATTGTTACCATAAATACTCAAGTATTGACTACCGTGATCGACAATAATCAGATTACCAAAACCGCGTAACCAATCAGAAAACACCACTTTTCCAGCTGCTACGGATTTAATTTCAGATCCTTCAGTCGCACGTATAAAAATGCCCTTTCCACTCATTCCGTCAACGTGCTTACTACCATATCGTGCAGTCAAGGTACCACGTACTGGCAATTTTAATTGCCCACGCAAATGCGCAAATACGTGCTCTGTTTCTTGTGTATTTTTTTCAATACCGGCAACCTCAATATTATTTTTAGAAGAGTCAGTATCGTTATCAGCAAAGTCAGTTCCAGATTGATTTGGCGTTGATTGATTGCGTTCTTTTACTTTTTTATCCGTATGATTCGTATTTTTAGCAGTTTTAACGACTTTATCTTTTTTATCCTTCTTTCGTTTTTCCTCTGCTAATTGTTGCAAACGACGTTTTTCTTTGTTTGCCGCCTCTATTCTTGCTTGCTCTTCTAATTTGGCGAGCTTCTCTACCAAACGCGTCAGGCGTTGCTCATCACGCTCTAAATTACCGGCTTCCTTACGCTGCGCAGCCAACTTATTGGATAGCGTAGATAATAATGCGCTGCGTTTAGCTTTTTCATTTTCAAGAATAATCTTTTGTTCACGTTTTTCTTGCACAATTTCCTTTAGTGCATCTTGTGCATCTTGCGTTTTCGCTTGATTGATTTCGATCTCCTGCAAGTTGCTACGTAAATCATTTACCCATTTAGCTTGAGCTTGAGACACATAAGTCATGTACTGCAATTCACGATTAATTCGATTCGGATTATCTCCAGACAACAAATATTTCATTCGATCCTCATTACCGGCAACATATTGTTCACGCAATAATTTGGCTAACTTTTTTTGCTGTAAATTAATAATATTGCTAAGTTCTGCATGTTTCTTTAACAATTCTTTTAATTTGATTTCAGTTTGAGATTGCTCTTGTGCCAAGTTACGTAAGTTTCTATTGGCATTTGAAATAGCGTGTTCGGATTGTGCCAAAGTATCCGCAACAGATTCCTTGGCTGAACTTGTTTGTGTAATTTCTTGCTTTAACTTATTCAATTTGGCATGCAATGCAGCACTTTCGGCTTCAGCGATGCTTTTCTGCTTACTACGTTCCGTTACATGTGTTGACGCCTGTGCCAAGTTCACCGGCAAGGATGCCCAACACATCCCTACCAACAACGCACAAGCCAATTTTTGAATCTTCAAACGCATATTTTGCTATTTTTTACTTTGATTTACCTTGATTGGCGACGGCTTGCATGGCCTTATCAATCGCTGCTGCATCACCCAAGTAGTAATGTTTGATAGGTTTCAAATCGGCATCCAATTCGTATACCAATGGCTGACCATTAGGAATATTCAAATTGACGATATCAGCATCGCTAATGCCATCCAACATTTTGATCAGAGCACGCAAGCTATTGCCATGTGCTGAGATAAGGATTTTTTTTCCTTCACGAATCGCTGGTGCGATCGAATCATTCCACACTGGCATCACACGTGCAACGGTATCTTTTAAGCACTCTGTCAGAGGGATTTCTGCTTCTGACAAAGCAGCATAACGAGGATCATTATATGAAGTACGTGCATCATTTTTTTCCAACGATGGCGGTGGTGTATCATAACTACGGCGCCATACCAAAACTTGATCGTCACCATATAACGCAGCTGTTTCTGTTTTATCCAATCCTTGCAAAGCACCGTAATGACGTTCATTCAAACGCCAGTCATGCTTCACTGGTATCCACATTAAATCCATTGCTTCCAGCGTAAGAGAAAGTGTGCGAATTGCGCGTTTTAAAACCGAGGTATAAGCAAGATCAAAACTGAAACCAGCTTGCTGCAACACTTCTCCCGCATTTTTAGCTTCAGCCATGCCTTTTTCAGTCAAATCGACATCAGTCCAACCAGTAAAACGATTTTCCAAATTCCAGGTAGATTCGCCGTGACGCATCAATACAATTTTGTACATAATGAAATAAGTAGTAAGTTGTTAATAAAATATTTACCTTAATCCAAGGTAATAAACCTCAAAAATTCACACCAAAAATCCTTTTTTCACTTCTACCTTATAATGCGCGAACTCAGCAAGGATCAAATAAAAATCAAATAGAAATCAAATAGAAATCAAATAGAAATCAACGACAAATTAAGCAAAAATTAATTGCAAATTAACCACAAATTAAAATAACTGGATCATCGTGAAATTCATCATAGACAACATTTTCATCATCGGAACAGCGTTTGTGTCAGGCATCGCTCTACTTTGGCCTACCCTGCAAAACAGAGGTCAAAAAGTTTCATCGTTGCAAGCCACACAATTAATCAATCAAGGAAAAACAACAATTCTTGACGTACGTGATGCTGTGCAATTTAATGCTGCCCACCTACGTGGTTCAAAAAATATTCCGCTCAAAGAGCTTCCCAGTCGAATCGAAGAATTAGCAAAATTCAAATCAAAAACACTGATTGTCGTTTGCCAATCCGGATTTTCGTCTTCAAAAGCAACAGCACAGCTCAAAAAGCATGATTTTAATACAGTGTTCAGTCTGGATGGTGGTTTAGATGCCTGGCAAGCACAAGGTTTACCAACAAGCAAGGTGAAATCAGCATGACTGCCCACGTTATACTTTACGGAACAGCTAACTGCCCTTATTGCACGATGGCAGAGCGTCTTTTGGTCTCAAAAGGCGTAACAGCAATCGAAAAAATTCGTATCGATTTAGATCCCGCTCAACGTACTGTGATGATGGAAAAAACAGGGCGCCGCACCGTACCACAAATTTATATCGGGGAAACACATGTTGGTGGGTATGACGACTTATCTGCTTTGAATCGCACCGGCCAACTAGATGTGCTCTTAAATGCAGAATAAATTTGTGACATTAATTTCGTTGATCGCCTTGATTATTTAAATCATCACCCTTAGAGTTAGCCCTCTTGTTACTTATTGTTTTCACCTTAATCGAAGAAAGCGTTTCATGTCTGAAGAAAATTTACAACCTGTATTCCAAATTCAACGCGTCTATCTCATAGATTTATCTTTAGAACAACCTAATTCACCCAACATATTTTTAGAGCAAGAAGCACCTTCCATTGAGATTTCTGTGGCAGTTGGCGCTGAAATATTGGACGAGGGAATTTTTGAATCAACAGTAACAATCACCGTCACCGCAAAAGTCAAAGAAAAAGTTGCTTTCCTGGTTGAAGGTAAACAAGCTGGTATTTTCGAAGCACGCAACATTCCGGCCGAACAACTGGATCCTTTGCTCGGTATAGG
>CAZMPS010000053.1:8614-9312 GCA_964568305.1 uncultured Burkholderiaceae bacterium | reverse complement strand
ACCGTTGTTGTGTTAAATAGAAGTTTTTAATTGTATTAAAATAATTAATATAGGTGTCATTTTATTAATTATTTTCACATTGGGGAGAAATCATGAAAACGTTTTTTAAGTATTGTTTGTTTATTTTTATTTTGGCAATAAGCCAAATGTCATGGGCAGGAGACAGTTATGACAATTGCCCCACAGGTATGTCGCATAGTATTTGCAAAGATCCAGAATGTACACCCGGCAAAGAAGTTTGGAAGACCGACAAAAGAAAATGTATCAATAAGTGCCCCGATGGCTATTCAGCCTATGACTCTGATGATCTTATTTGCTACAAAGATTGCAAAGATGGCTACAAAACTAGTACCGTTGGTATGTGCACATACACAGGATCTAGAAGTTATACGCGCAAATGCACGACGAAATGGTATGGTCCTGTTGTAGGCGGCCATGTAGCGACAAGGTGTGATGCTTGTAGAGAGAATTATTCTGCCAATGGTAGCGCTGATGTCATTTGTTGGTTTAGAGGTGCGTGGGATTATGCGAAAAGTTCTTATAATCGTACCAATACCGTACGTTGGAGAGATTTTTGTGAAAATGGCTGGGAATTGAAAATCACTGACGGCCTCTTTTATTATTGCAAAAAGTGCAGTGGTACACCTACAACGACGACTTCATTAGCTATCAATGGTAGTTATTACAATATTAGCGGC
>CAZMPS010000053.1:0-8604 GCA_964568305.1 uncultured Burkholderiaceae bacterium | reverse complement strand
CCCCTAATCCTAAAACGGTTGCCTTGACGTCCACTTTAGAAATTACTGAGGGACTTTGCAATGCAAGTTCAAACGGAATAATGTCCACAACATTCTTCATGGGTAAAGACGGGGCTACTTGCGACGCAAGTACTGCTGTCTCGTCGACTTGCCAAAAAGCATCATGCACCTTTGCGGGCGTCACTGGCAAAGACAAAGGTACTTACACTTGCACCGCAAATTATACGGTGACTACAGAAGGAAACTGGGTAGTGACTGGACAATCAACCAGCAATCTTGATGGCAGAGCTAGCAACTTGACCAGCCCAAGTAATAATGGGAACTTAAGTTTCGCAGTTAACAAATAAGCTGCCAGCATAACAAAATGTGCATGTAAATGATTGTTAGAAAAATAATAAATAATGTATTTCTAACAGAATTTAAAAGCAAATAAGGTACGCAAATCCCTAGGCAAACTATGTTTGCCTAGGGATTTTTTGCGTGGTTAACATTTAAAAATACAAGTCTTCATTGCTCGATCTTTCACATAAAAGTGCAATGATATTTAATTTATATTAAGATGTAGCTTATGACCAACGCAGTAAAAGATGCCTATTGCATCTAGCCGACAAAATGCCTGTGCGCGACGCAATCAGCATCGGAACATCAAAATAAAGCAAGGAGAGGGCTCATGCGAAAAATAACTAGCATGCAAAAAATACGTCAATTCGCCAAGCAAAAAGGGGCATTTTTACTGCTCGAAATGAGCGCCGTTTCTATCATTGCCTCAATGGCTGTTGCAACCGCTCTCATTCAACAGAAAAACGCATTGCAAACTGAGCGTTATCAAGCACAAGGCGAATTATTAAAAACCTTGTCAGCCAGTATAGACTCGTATCTTGCGTCAAACTACGATGCACTGACCAGGAACAGTAATGCCACGACAAATGCGGCAGGTACTGTAGTCAGCGGCAGTGTGTTTGGTCCCAATGGCAATAGCACTACCACGTATGCCGTTTCAAACATTTACGCACCAACCGTTGCCGAGCTAATTACAGCCGGATTTTTACCCAGTGGATTTAGCTCAACGGCCCTAGTTTATGCGAGCGACAATACCAAGCCCGAGTACAAGATAAAAATTACCCCCTCTCCCGCAGCCAATTGCCCTAACTGTAATTTACAGGGTTTGGTGTATCTTAATAAAGCAGTAAAAACAGATGAGATCAAGAATCTAGGCACGTCAATCGCTGCTATCGGTGCCAACGGGTTGTATTCCGTGGAAACGAATGCCGATGCAGGAACCTCATCGGCAATATTGTATGCTCGAGAAAATAGCAAGCAAATAGATAATCCTGTCAGTGGTACGCCAGCAGGGATACTGGCAGCAAGTAATGATTACTCCACAAGCGGTTTAAAGAATTTCATGCGCATAGATGGCCTTGCCACGCCAACTGCCGATCAAAATTGGAACGCTAAAAACCTGACTAATGTGGGCTCACTGACTGCTGGCACGGGTAGTTACACAGGAGACAACACCTGGACTGGCAGCGGGGTAAGTATAGACAGTAGCGGAAATATTCACGCAAGCGGCACTATTTACGGCACGATTGCAAACTCCGGTTCAAACATATCTTTGGATTTGAAACCCGTCAGTGGTTTAGTAAGAACTAACGACAACTTTCTTAAAGCCGGTGCAATTGTTGTAAGCGATAATCTTAGTGCCACTCCTGGCTCTGTGGGTAGTATTACAGCCAGTAGTTATATCACTGGCGGGTCGCTTTATACCGGTTCTAGTAGCGCCATTGACACCACCCCAAGTGGTATTGGTGCATCTCTCAAAAGCGATGGTTCCATTTATGCGAGCAGCACTATCACGGGTGGATCTTTCTTCACTACGGGAACGAGTGGAACTAATGCATTCAGCACAACAAACGGTAATATCGTTACAACGAATGGCAATATTTATACTGGTTCTTCCAACACGATTGCTGCCAGTCCAAGTGGTACAGGTGTGGGACTCAAAAGTACTGGCTCTATCTATGCAAGCGGCGCCATCAAAGGTGCCAGCCTAGATGCAAGCGGCGGGGGCATTAGCAATGCAGGCGCTATCAGTGGTGCAACCACTATTGATGCAACCGGAAATTTCAAAACAACGGCTGCAATTGCAGTCGGAACCAGCACGGCTGGTAGCGCTGGCACAATCACTGCCAGTGGAAAGATTACAGCTGGTGGTGGTCTGGATGCGAATAACGCGGGCATTGGTAACACAGGCGCCATCACCGGTGCAACAACAATCGTTGCTAGTGGAGAAATTAAAGGTAGTGCATTCACCGGTAGTAATAGTAGTATTAACTCAAATGGCCAAATTCTGGGTACATCGTTATACGTCGGAAGCAGTGGTGCTCAAGCAACGACAAATGGCACAACAACAACCGGTGTAGGCTTAAGCAGCACTGGGACAATGAGTGTTGGTGCTGCTGGCTCTAGCAGTACCAATATGTTTACTGTTAACAAAATTACTAGCGGTGTCCAAACTGCAGTAGTTGCCATTAAAAATCTTGCGAGCAGTGTTTCTGATGCAATACTGACAGTCCTTGGTACCATTCAGGCAACCGGTGGTGATTTGATTGCAAAAGTGAGTGGTGGTGTTGGCGGCAATGTCACGGCTGAAGGCAACGTCAGTGCTGCTGGAAATTTACAAATTACAAGCCTAAGTGGAACTAATTCCTCTTCTACTTCTACGACAACTAGCGCTACTACTACTGGGGGATGGTTTCTCGCTGCAGATAATTGGCTAACATCTTTAAACGGCAAAGGGATATATACAGCCGGAGGAATCAAAACACCTGGCACATTAGAGGCTGGTGCCGTTGCAGTAGGATCAAGCGGCTTGACTGTCTATGGTGGTCCGATTAGAGTTCGAAATGCTGCTGACACTACCACACTCGCCAGTATTGATGCATCTGGCAATATTACTGGAACATCCTTAAATACGGGCAGCGGTACTATTCAAACGACTGGCACTATTAGCGGCGGCACTATTAGCGGCACATCCTTCACTACAAGTGGCAACATCACTAGTTCTGGTGGCTATCTAAAAGGTGGGTCCACTGTAGGTGGAGTCACTGTTACTCGTGATACAGGTTGCACAACGGCAGGCGCTATAGCAACAGATGCAAATTGGGGTACAGTAACTTGCCAAGCAAAACCTAGTGGAGCCCTCTTTTGGCAAGACAGTACCATCAAAATATACTCAAATACTAACGTCACCGATTACGTCTCAGCTGTAGGCCCATACACAGTCAATTATAAAGTCCAAAGAAGCTTGTCTAATACTGGTGTTGACTGCCCCAATGGATTTGTCATGACTGGGGTTCAAAGTACCGGCACTAGTGGCTCCAATATCACTAAAATAAGATGCTCACCAATATATCAAGGCAGTGCACTAATACCCACATCATAAAAATTTATCTGGGACTTTCATTACAACTTACGTAACGTTATCTTCACAGAAAATTTAATTAGATGTAAAAAATATGCCAACTATTCACGAATTCAACTTCGATGGCATAGTTGGCCCTTCGCATCATTATGCGGGCCTATCTTACGGTAATTTAGCTTCTTATCAAAACATGGGTAGCGTCGCCAATCCCAAACAAGCGGCGCTGCAAGGTTTGGATAAGATGCGCATGCTGGCGACACGTGGGTTGAAGCAAGCCGTGTTGCCACCACAAGCCAGACCGAATTTTCGTTTACTACATCAATTGGGATTTAGCGGTAGAGATGCACATATGCTGGCTTGCGCTTATCGCACTTCTCCCGCCCTTCTGTCTTGCGCTTATTCCGCCTCTTCCATGTGGGCTGCCAATATGGCAACCGTCAGCCCATCAGCTGATACCATGGATGGACGCGTGCATTTCACGCCAGCAAATTTAAACAACAAATTGCATCGCGCGCAGGAACATACGCAGGCAACACGGACTCTACGCGCCTTGTTCCGGAATGAACGGTATTTCGCCGTACATGATGCTCTGCCCTCCACGCCTGCTCTCAGCGATGAAGGGGCCGCAAATCACACACGTTTATGCGCAGATCATGGCGCTGCTGGGGTCGAAGTCTTTGTATACGGGCGCAGCGAATTTGATGTGCAGGCAAAAACACCAACACAGTTCCCAGCACGCCAAACTTTAGAAGCCTCTCAAGCAATTGCACGTTTGCATGGTCTGCATGAAAAGCGCACGCTTTATCTCCAACAAAATCCCGCTGTGATCGAACTGGGCGTGTTTCACAATGACGTGATTGCTGTTGGTCATCAAAACGTCCTGTTTTATCACGAAGATGCTTTTGTGGATGAATCTACCGCCATCGCCAACTTACAACAAATGATGAATAAAATGGACACACCGCTCCATGCTCTACGTGTGAACAATACGCAAGTTTCAGTACGCGATGCGGTCGGTAGTTATCTATTTAACAGTCAATTGCTATCACTGCCCGAGCATAAAGAAAACGGCAAAATGGCTTTATTAGTTCCCCATGAATGCCAGGAAAATCCACGAGTCGCCGCTTATTTAGCCGATTTGCTTGCTAGCGATGGGCCAATCGATGAATTGCTCAGCGTCGATTTACGACAAAGCATGCGCAATGGTGGTGGACCAGCTTGCTTGCGGTTACGCGTAGCATTAACTGATGAAGAAGCAGCTGCCATGCACCAAGGTGTTGTCATGACCGAAGCCCTATACGCAACATTGATTGCCTGGGTTGAAAAGCATTACCGTGACCGTTTGTCACAAGAAGATCTGGCTGATCCGCTGCTCGCGATAGAAATCCAAACAGCACTAGAAGAATTAACACAAATCCTTGGTTTACCGGGATTGTACGAACACGCATACATTTAGAAAATTTAGAAAATCTAGAGATCAAATCACCCTGCTTTACATCCGCAAAGGGCCTGACCTTACGTTCCTTGTATGTTAATATCGCATAAATTATTTGCCCCTTCTTAAGGGTGAGGTTTAGCGCAAGAGCTATCGCCTCTTCACTTATTAAGAAGATGAAAACACTCAGGTCAATCAAGCTAATCAAGTCAACAATCCAACCGTCCTCAATCGTGTAGCTGCCTATTTGTTTATAGACAACTTACATACATTATTGCCAATACATCATTAGGGAAAACAGAATGAAGCAACAAGACCAGGATATTCGCCAACAAACTCTGGATCTCATTACAGCACAAGCAAATACCCTTGCCGTTAATCAAAGCGCAACGGTTATGCCTTTGATCAAAGCATGGCTAGCTTCTTTGGAAGAGGAGGATTTATCCAGCATTACCCCCAAACACCTTGCTTCTGTGTTGTTGGATGGTTTTTCCCAAGTTGCACAACGCAGACAACCTGGCTGCCAAATTGCGCCATTGACCACTGCTGATGAACACGGTAACGTTGCCACCGCACTGTTAGTTGTGAACCAAGACATGCCATTTTTGGTCGATTCTATCGTTATGGCATTACGTAAAAAACATCATGCTATCCGCGCTGTATTCAATACCGTTTTATCGGTACGCCGCGATAATCAAGGTTATGCTACCCATGCCGATCGTGCTACCACAGGCAACGATCCGTTGGAATCTACCATTTTGTGTTTGCTTTCCGAAGAGTTAGCAGAACAAGATCTAGCTGATCTGATCACAGATATACAAAGCGTTGCAAAAGACGCCGCTGTCGTACAAAACGCTACAGCATCGTTGTCAGAAAAATTATCCAGCGTTGCCACTGCCGCTACAAACAACACAAATGGCAGCAAAGAAGACGAAGGACAAGAAGTCGCCGCCTTTTTAGAATGGGCAAAAAATGGAGCTTTTGAAGCATTCGGCTATGCCTATTATCGCGTCACCTCCGGCATGAGTGCATTGACACCTGATTTGCCTCGCAGTCTTGGTGTGTTGCAAGATGTTAATCATCCTGTTTATGGTGCTTGTCTGACGGGTATTCCAGGCGATTTCAATACATTGTCAGCCCGTGAATATACGCTTTCCATCGTCAAAGCTGGCGTGCAATCCAGCTTGCATCGTGATCAACCATTGGATTTTATTGGCGTACGTGACAAGAATGCGCAAGGTGAAATCCTAGGTGAACATTGCTTTGTCGGCTTGTTCACACGCACTGCAACCACCACGCCGTTGGCACGATTGCCATTTGCACGTGGAAAAATTGCTAAAGTCCTTACCATCGCTGGCGTCAGAAGAGAAGGATTTAGAGCGGAAACATTTTTGGAAATTCTAGAATCCTTGCCACGCACCGAAGTGTTGGAAGCCGAGCCAGAATGGCTGGCAGCTGTCTGCAGTTCCGTTGTTTCCCTCTACAAACAAGCGCGCACCAAAATATTTGCGCGCCACGACGTATATCAACGTCATTTGAACGTCTTGGTGTATTTGCCACGTGAACGCTATAGCGCCAGCCTGGTTGAAGCGTTAAGCCAAGCATTACGTGCACGCTCCGGCGCCTGCGATGTACGTGCCCAGACCCTAGTTGCCGATGGTCCATTGGCACGTGTGTATTTGATCGCCAACGCTGCCCGTTATCCACTAGATTTGGAAAACGAAATTGAACAAGCATTATTAACAGTATTAGATGGCTGGCATACCGAGTTCGATTATTTAGCCGACAACACGACTGATACCGATTTGCGCAAAAGCATACGCAAACTAGTGGCAACCTTGCCAGCCGATTACATTGCAGCCACACCAGCCTCGGTAGCTTATCTAGATTGCTGCAACCTGTTACACAACTCCAATCCAGCACGCGTTACGGTAAGAATAGAAACTGGCAACGATAGCAACGATAGCAACAATCCAGCCACCATTCGTTTATATTCCATCAATAGCGTACCGTCGCTATCACGCATCTTGCCAGCCTTGCATAATGCTGGCGTCTCAATAGACCGTGAACAAACATATGCCCTGGCATCAAAAAACAATGACAACCGCTTCTTCATCACCTGTTTAACCATTGATAGTATCAGCGCTACCAAATTCGCTAACACACAAACTGCGCAAGTGGCAGAAGAACTGTTTGAAGCATTGTTTAACGATGAAGCAGAAGATGGCCGCTTGAATGGCTTAGTCATAGAAGGTGGTTTGCGCGTCAGAGAAGTGCAATTGGTGCGTGCTTATTTAAGCTACTGGCGTCAAGCAGGTTGTCGTTTTAGCGTGCGTTATATCGCCGACTGCTTAAGAAAACAACCTACCTATGTCATGGAATTGGTACAGGCTTTCTTGTTGCGTTTTAATCCTGCTCTTGATGCAACACAACGTCAGCAAAGCAGTGCAGCATTGGATGCATTTAAGCAACGTTTGGGCGATATCAATCATGCAGACACAGAAGAAATTCTGCGCAGTTTGACCGATTTGATATTGGCGACATTGCGTACAACGTATTTCCAAGCGGGACAAAGCAATGCAAATAATTCAACTAGCCCAACCATCGTATTCAAATTCGACAGCAGTAAACTGGCACTCTTGCCAGAACCTCGTCCTTATCGCGAGATTTTTGTCTTTTCTCGCCGCTTTGAAGGCGTACATTTACGCGGCGGCCCAGTCGCACGTGGTGGTTTGCGCTGGTCAGACCGGATGGAAGATTACCGCACCGAAGTCATGGGGTTGGTCAAAGCACAAATGGTCAAAAATGCCGTGATCGTACCAGCAGGTGCAAAAGGTGGTTTTGTTTGCAAGATGATGCCGCAAAATGCCACCCGCGAAACCATTGCGGCAGAAGGCGAAGCAATGTACCGTCTCTTCATCTCCGGGTTGCTCGACATCACAGACAACCGCGTTCAGGGCGAAATCATTGCACCGCAAAACACCGTTTGCTACGACCCAGCAGACCCTTATCTGGTGGTTGCAGCTGACAAAGGTACGGCTACGTTCTCCGATATCGCCAATGGCATCGCGGTAGAACGTGGTTTCTGGCTGGGTGACGCTTTTGCTTCCGGTGGATCGAATGGTTACGATCACAAGAAACTAGGCATCACCGCTAAGGGCGCATGGGAAGCCGTCAAACGCCACTTCTATGAAATGGACCATGATATGAACACCACACCCATCACCATGGTGGGGATTGGTGACATGTCAGGTGATGTGTTTGGTAATGGTGTTTTGTTATCACGCCAATTGAAGTTAGTGGCAGCATTTGACCATCGTCATATCTTTATTGATCCGACACCAGATGTTGCGACATCCTTTGCAGAGCGTACACGTATGTTTGCTTTGCCACGCTCCTCCTGGGACGATTACAACAAAGACTTGATTTCTGCTGGTGGCGGCGTCTGGCCACGCTCTGCGCGTAGCATCACCTTGTCACCACAAGCGTGTGCGGCACTGGGAACCAACGCGACCACCGTCACACCAGAAGAATTGTTGCACATCATCTTGTTAGCACCGGTTGATTTGTTCTACAACGGGGGGATTGGTACTTATATCAAATCGTCCAACGAATCCCATGCGCAAGTCAAAGACAGAGCGAATGATGCCATCCGTGTTAACGGTAAAGAATTGCGCTGCAAAGTGGTGGCAGAAGGTGGTAATTTGGGTGCAACACAAGCTGGTCGAAAAGTCCGGCGCCTGGTACG
>CAZMPS010000052.1:0-9605 GCA_964568305.1 uncultured Burkholderiaceae bacterium | reverse complement strand
GGTTGTAATATATGCATGCAATATTGACAATAATGTTGTCAATTATAGGGTCTATTTGAATATACTGTCAATTTTTTAACGTGATGATGTCGTATGCCATTTTAGAAACCCGTGACGCGCAAAAATCGATGAGTTGTTCAGCGTAGTCTTAGGTAATATTATCTGACATTGTTCTCCATCCCACCTAAAAAATACGTTTTCCTATGTCTTTTAATTTTGTTAATTTCGTGAAAACACGTCTCGTTCTGTTGCTCCTCTGCTGCTTTGGCTATACCCATGCACATGCAGCGACGGTGAGCTACGACGTGCAGATTGAGGCGCCTGACAATCTGAAGATTTTGTTGGAAAAAAATCTGGACATTGTGCGTTGGCGTGGCAATGCGTTGATTGATGGTGATCAGTTTCAGCGCTTGTATCTTGCAGTGCCTGAACAGGTGAAAACATTGGTGGCGACAGAGGGTTATTACGAGCCACGCGTTGAAATTCAACTTAATTCAGCAGAATCTTTGGTCGTATTGCTGAAGGTAACGCAAGGTCCACCGGTGTTGGTGGGTAAGGTCGATCTCGTTTTACAAGGATTTGCCGGTGATGTTAATAAGGGAGTGACTTGTCCTCGTCCTGTTTGGAGTCTGAAAGAGGGTGCCTTATTTCGTCAGGCGGATTGGGAGGCTGCCAAGAGTAATCTATTACGTCAGGTCGTGATGACGTGTTATCCGCGGGCACAATGGGTGGAAACGGTCGCAACGGTTGACACCAATACGCGCCAGGTGCAGTTAAAAATGGTACTTGATAGCGGCTCGGTCGTAACATTTGGTGCATTGCAGATAGAAGGTTTACAGCGTTATCCACACAGCATGATCACTAATCTTAATCCTATCAAAGCGGGTACGCCGTATAGCGAAGCTGCTTTGTTGGATTTGCAGGGAAAGTTACAGGATACCGGCTACTTTAGCAGCGTGGACGTCAGTGCAGATCTGGATTCAACGGGAACAGTGGTGCCTGTCATGATTAAGCTGAAAGAAAGTAAAAGAAAGAAAGCGGGTGTAGGTGTTGGTTATAGCACCAATACTGGTAATCGTACCCAGCTGACTTATGATGATTTGTATGTACCGTATTTGGGGGTGAAATTAAAAACTGGCGTCACGCTGGAAACCAAACGACAAACAGCACGCGGCGAGCTGCTTTTTCCAGTGACGGCTTCCGGTTATCAAGACAGTTTGGGCACGGCATTTGAGCGAAATGCGATTGAAGGGGAAGTGACGCATTTATCGACGCTGACAGCCAAACGGGCTTGGGGGGCATCACCATTCGAATATAGTGTGATGTTGGAATATTTGAGCGAGTTAAAAAATGTGGCCGGTGTGGGCAAAACACAGACTCAAAGCTTGCCATTGACCTATAGCAAAACGGTGCGGAATATCGACAGCTTGCTTTTTCCTACTAAAGGCACAGTGTGGAATGCCCAAATTGGCGGCACGGTTTGGGTATTGTCGGATCAATCTTTTTTGCGTGCCAGCAGTAAAGTGACGCATTATTACCCGCTTGGCAAGCAAGACACGGTGATTGTGCGTGCCGAGGCAGGTGTGGTGGCGGCGAAAGATAGAGTTGGCATTCCTAGTACCTATTTGTTTCGTGCTGGTGGCGATCAATCCGTGCGTGGTTATGCCTATCAAGAGTTGGGTGTGCAGGAGGGGGATGCCACGGTCGGCGGTCGTTATTTGGCCACGGCCAGTACCGAATATCAGCATTGGTGGGCGCCACGTTGGGGGGCAGCAATTTTCTATGATGTTGGCAATGCGGCCGACAGAGTGGCCGATTTGAATTTGAAATCAGGTTTTGGATTGGGTGCACGTTGGAAAAGCCCCGTCGGGCCGATCAACATGGATGTGGCTTATGGTCGAGCGGTCAAAACATTTCGTTTGCATTTCTCCTTGGGATTGAGTTTCTGATGTGGCGTAAATTATTTCGTGGCGTACTCGTTGCCATCACTGTACTAGCGTTTGTTTTGGCTGCCGCATTTTGGTGGTTGGGGCGCGAGACAAGTTTGCAAACCTTGGTGCAAAAAATTGCCGATGCCAGTGGTGGAACCGTGCATGTTTCTGGTGTCACTGGCTCTTTGTATGGTGCCATGCACATAGATCAGATTAGCTATCACAATCCTCAGTGCAGCATCAACGCTAAGCAAATCGACCTTCAATGGTCGCTCTGGCAATTGTTAACAAAGGGCGTTGCCATCCACCGTTTGCATGTTGCGGCTTTGAGAGTGGAAGAATTGGCCCCGAGTAGCGAAAAAATGATTTTGCCGCATACCCTGGCATTGCCCGTCAAAGTCGTATTGGATAACGTCGAACTCGACAAAATTACTCTTATTACTGCCGATGCTCACGCTAAGCAGGCTGATCAAACCAACAAAACTCACACCGATCTAGTCCTCAATCACGTGCGTTTTGGTCTGGCGGCAAATGCGCATGAATTGCGTTTACAGGATGTGGCTATCGATACACCTTGGGGGAAATGGAATGCCAGCGCAGCGTTGGCAGCCAACCCGCCTTTTGCCATCAAAGGCACGACTAACTGGATGAGTAGCTTTGGTAAGGTCGATGCAAAAATCAGTGGGACATTGGCGGAGATGACAGTCGCAGTCAATGCGAACATCCAACAACCCCAAATCAAGCAATTAACCCAGCAAACCAATACACAAGCTAACAACCCAACCAACAACCCAGCTCAAATAAACGCCGTGACGGCGACATTGCAATTGATGCCTTTTGACACAGTATGGCTGCGCTCTTTCACGGCGCATGCACGTGGCATCAATCCAGCGTATAGCGATGATGGTTGGCCGCAAGCAGATTTGAATTTGGATGTGTCTGTCGAAGTTGCAGCAGATCACTCCATTCAAGGTGCGTTATCGTTGCTGAATCAAGCCGCACCAGCCAGATTGGATCAACAAGGTTTGCCATTGCGCAACGTGCATGCCAAGTTGGGTGGCACGTTTACTGCCCTGCAGATCAAGGAGTTGACGATCGATTTGGGCGCTGCAGGAAAATTATTGGGTGATGCGAGAATTACCGATGGAAAAGTAGTGAGTACTTTGCGCACAACAGGTACCACTGGCATCGATTTGCACGCTCTGCATGGGCGTCTGCCATCCAGCAAAATCGCGGGTGAAATTGTGCTGTCTCATCAAGGCGAAAGCCAGCACGCGCGTGCGGCACTCAAGCAAGCCGATATTGCGCTTGAATTAGATGCATCCTTGATGGCAGGTTTGCTTGATGTGCATACCGCTCATGTGCGGGTTGGTAAGAGCGAAGCATCGGTACAAGGCAAAATCAATCTGAATGGCAAGCGTGCGATTAATCTGGCTGGCAAGTTTAAACGCTTGAATTTGGCCGATTGGGGTGCTTATCCACGTAGCAATCTGCAAGGTATCTTCAATGCTGATGGGGTATTGGATCAAAACTGGCGTATGGCAGCGCAGTTGCAATTGGAGCCCAGTAGCTTGTTGGATGCGCCGTTGTCCGGGCGCGCTAAATGGAATATGGACGGACGTCAGATTAGCGATGCGGATGTGGATATGCATGTGGCGGAAAACAAATTGACCTTGCAAGGCGGCTTTGGCGCACCCAACGATCAGTTGGCATGGCGGATCACTGCGCCGAATTTGGGATTGTTGGGGCGGCAGTTTTCTGGCACGGTGCAGGGCAATGGCACGTTGGCCGGTAATTGGGAAGACATCCAGTTTGATTACGCACTAGATGTGAATGCGTTGAAATTATTCGAACAGTACAAAATTCAAAACTTGCATGCCAACGGGCGTTTACAAAGTGGTGCAAATAGCCAGTTACAAACGGAATTGCGCCTCAAGGAGGCGAGCATGCCTGGTGTGCACGTACATGCTTTGCAGCTGCAAGGTAAAGGCACGCGTGCTGTACATACCTTGCAATTGGATGCACGTAGTGATGATGTTGAGGTAACAAGTACCGTGACTGGAAGCTGGCGTGCCGAGCAGGGGTGGGAAGGTAGCATCCGTACTTTGCAAAATCGGGGGCGTTATGCGTTTGGATTGCAAGCCCCCGCTTTGTTGCGCATTAATAAAGATCAGTTTTCTTTGAGTAATGCCACATTGAGGTTGCCAGACGGCATCGTTGCCCTGCAAACCTTGCAGAAAAATGGCCCGCGTCTGCAATCCAAGGGCTCGGCAACAGGTGTGCCGCTGCAATATTTAATGCAATTTGTGCCAACTCTGAAAACGAATGTCCGTGGTAACTTGACTCTAGGTGCCAATTGGGAGCTGGATAGCGAGCAAACCTTAAATGGCAAACTGCATGTTTTTCGTGAGCGCGGTGACGTAATTTTGCAACCGGACTCTTCCTTGTTGCCACAAATCAAAACCCAAGCAGGATCGTCGTTGACGTTGGGTATGTCAGCACTGGATTTGCGCCTGGATATGCTTAAAAACGTTGTGCATGCACAATTTGATTTGCATGGCAGTGGTATTGGTGATACGCATGTTGAAGCTTCCACAGAATTGACCCAGCGTATTGATGATGGTGCAGGCGGGAGAGGTGGTAAATGGCATCTTCCAGCGACTAGTCCATTGCGTTTAAACGGCAGCATCAACATGCCGTCATTGGCTTGGTTGGCTCGTTTGTCCGGTCAACCCGGCGTGGCGGTGGATGGAAAAATGGCCCTCAATGTCGGCGGTAGCGGTACTATTGGCAGCCCTCAATTGCGTGGTGAGCTGCGTGGTGATGCATTGAGTGTCGCGTGGTTGAAAGAAGGGTTGAAATTGCACAATGGTCAATTGCGTGCGGAGTGGCAAGGGGACCAATTGTTGTTGCAAAGTGTACGTTTTGAGGGAGAAGAAGGTAGTGCAAGTGCACAGGGATGGCTACGTTTCGCTGATATTGATCCCGTTATGCAATTGCAATTAAAACTGGACAAACTAAGAGTATTAGCTCGCCCCGATCGTTTGTTGGTGTTGAGTGGGCAAAGTCAAATTAATTTGGAGAAAAAACGTTGGCAAGTCGATGGGAAATTAACGGCAGATCGTGCCAACATAGAATTGCCCGAGCAAGAAACACCCACAATTAGCGAGGATGTTGTGGTGTTGGGTAAAAATACTAAAAACAAAAAAGTAATGCCCGCTGTTGTTAAACCGACGGCGATACCTTTGCAAATTGAGATGGATTTGGGTCTTGGTGATCGGTTTTATTTAAGAGGTAAAGGCTTAGATGCACAATTGGGTGGTTCCTTGCACGTCAAATTAGGCGATAACCGCATACCACGCGCCAGTGGCACTATCCAAGTAATCAAAGGTAGTTATGCTGCTTATGGTCAAAAATTAATCATTGATCGTGGTTTGATCAACTTCACCGGTCCATGGGACAACCCAGGTTTGAATATTCTAGCTTTGCGTAAAAAACTGGATCCCGATAGAACTGATGGTACAGTCGAAGCCGGTGTAGAAGTGCGTGGCACCGCGTTGGCACCTATTGCTAAGTTGGTTTCTAGCCCCGTAGTGCCGGATAGTGAAAAGTTAGCTTGGCTTGTACTAGGGCATGGTATGCAGGGTGCGGGTGGTCAGGAAATGGTTTTACTAACTACTGCTGCTGGTGCTTTGTTTGGTGGCGCGGCTTTGCAGGGGCGCATCGCTAATTCATTAGGATTAGATGAATTTGGTCTGTCGCGAGCAAAAGGTTTGGAAAGCACTGTTCTTACAGTAGGCAAACGCATCTCGTCACGTGCTTACCTGAGCTACGAACAAGGTGCTGGTAGTGCGTCCAGTTTGGTCAAGCTACATTACCTTCTCAGTTCGCGCCTTTCTCTACAAGCTCAAACTGGTGCCAACAGTGCATGGGATTTGTTGTACACCTGGGTGTTTGATTAACGCGCAATCGGCGGTGTTTGCATGTTTGCTTTCTTGATAATAATTTAGCGATACTGACCGTTCAATTTGATGAGGCGTCAGATATACGTCATCAAACTATGACAAATGTAAATGAAGCATTGTTAGTACTTGTCAATCGCTGAAAAAGATTGGCTCAATGAGGTGGAGATACAATCATTTTTTACTGATGTCAGTTTTGACGCATTATTTCAGAGTGCTCTTTGCTAATTATTGAGGTGTCTAAAAAGCAATACAACCCCCTTTTATTAAATCTTTAATAAGCCTTCAATCTTCATGGGCTATGATTGTTGTATATAATGCTATGTTGTTCTTTATATACGCTTATTGCGTCATTGTTTTTGTTGAATTTACTTAACGTTAAAGCCGGTAGTCAAAGTAGCCAGTACATGCTTGCATAGAACGTAAAATTATTGAAGGAAGAGAAATGTTTAATATAGGAGCTTTGTCGTCAAAAGGTGTGGCAGGTTTTGGTAGTGGTGATCAAAAATGGAATGTGGAAAATCTCCGCACTATTGGTGGAAGAGCAAAATGTGCTGCATCAATCATCAAAGACAATAATCTCAATAAAATCCCAGAACGTGTTTTCGAAGCGGTTCCTAATGTAAGAAGAGGGCAACATGAATCCATGCCCGAGTTTTATGCCAGAAAGTACCCTCATGCTTCTTTGTTGTTTTCTGATCCCGCAGTTCAATCGGCTGTGTTGATGGCATACGTAAAAAACCCAGAAGAGCCCAACTCTTATGTGCATCTCGCAATGGCATCTGTTACCCCTTGCATGACTCCTGAGCAGCAAAATGCGGTAGTAGAACAGATGGGGTTTGCATGGGATGATACTGTTAGTGGTCAGCCAAGTCGTGCATTTATCCTAAGATTTATGCATAACATTTCGGAGGCAAATCAGAATTTTATTGCTAAGAAAATTTCGGATGGATGTTGGGGCGGGGGGACTCTCTTGGAATATGTGTGTGTGAACGCCAATATGTTCAGTTCTACATATGCGAAAAATTATTTTGTCGAGGCCATTTGTTCCGGAAAATTGCAATTCGCATCTGCTAACGCCAAAAAGATGCTTGCTACCGCCATTTGCGATGGACATTTTGGTACGGATCCTGTGTTATTAGCAAAAATCACCGATAAATTAGGGGATCTGTTTGGTGCGAGCGGCGTAGATGCGACATCGATTGATATGTATTTGGAAACGTTGAGTATTCTTGTTCAAGCCGTGCGTCATGGACATTTGAGTGTGGATACGAAAATATCACAATTTCAGCTTGCTGAAATTAAGAGCCTTTTTGCACAACGGGTTTCTCCGGATATGAAAAAGGCCCTTGCTGATGCTATTTGTAAGGGTAAGTTTGGTGATGCGCTTGAGGTGCGGCAGATATTGGTTGAAAGTTTGCAGTTATTTGCTACTGATGCTGCTGATCTTGCGAATGCAGGTTCCTTTGGGCAACATTTGGATGTGTTGCATGCTTTGGCAGGATTTGTCTTTGATCAAAGATTTGGTAAGGAGCGGGAAATATTAAAAACATTGGCAGAGAATTTGAAAATATTTATTGTTGATCTGGGGTTATTTTCGGCATCCAATCTGCTGTGGTTTAGTGATCCCAGAATTAACGAAATACGAAGATCGATAACGCTCAGTATCGTCTCGGGAAAATTTAAAGGTATGGCGCCGGGACAGGATGCGTTTTCACAATTGGAAAAATTTAAATCTGAAGTTGAAGGTTATAAATGGGATGTGCGAGCCTTTACCGGTTTGGGATTGGATAGATCAGCATTGGCAGCTTCTACTGCGATGGACGTAGATCAGCGAAGTGATCCCTTGGCTGGTCACAAACGTAGTGCGAACGGAGATGCTGAACATGATGATCTTAAGCGATACAAGTTAGGGGTGGCCGTTCCTGCGGACTTTGCTCTAGAAATAGCGGGAAGTGTTTTGCCCAATCTTCCTGTTAATGATGGCCGACCACGTCCTCCTATTGGTTTGTTGTCTGGTATACAAGGTGGTATGCAATTAAGAAGCGCTAATAAGAAGCAAAATGATAGTGCACAAGTAGGAGAAACTGTTGCTCGCAAAAAAGTAGGGATTGATCTGGGAGAAATACAGAAGAGGGTACGTGAGAGAGCTGTGAGAGTTGAAGAAAAAGCTTCTAGGAATGCGACGCGTGTGGATGAGCAACCAGTCACTACTGGGACAGTTCCACAAACTCCTAAGGGAGGAGGCGTGATGGCAGAACTTGCTAATTCGAAGCTGTTTTTGCAGGCGCGTGCGCGCTCTATTCGCAAACATGTTGAAGGTACTCCAAGGTCCAATGACTCAACGCCTGGTAAGTGGGATGCTTCGCCTCAAAATAAAGGCTAAGATGAGGGCTGAGGTTATGATAACTTCGGGTCGGTTAGCTTCATAAATATTGATGTTAATTGATAGGTGTTTTTATCTGGGTAATATTGGTGGCGATCATATCTAAATGATCGCCATTTGTTTCTGTATAACGCAACTTGACTGGATACCATTCTTGCTGCGGTGCTAGCCAGATTTCTAACCCTTGGTCATAAGAGCCAGGGCGTGGAGTGCGTGTGATATGCCAGGCGGAGATTTTTTCTGATGCAATATCAATTTGTTCCAATCCAACGACGCGAAAGTTCCATATTTCCCCATCGCGTACACCCGCAAGGAAAACAGCGATTTCTTTATCCGCCTGAAAATTCTCACTCTCAGCGCGACCAATTCCAGCCAATTGCCAAATCACACTAGCACGATCTTGTTCACCGCCTTGGCGTGGATAAGTGATTGTGGAAGCGGAGAAGCTGATGATATTTCTTTCGCGATGGAAGTGCGTATTTGTTTCCGCTTTACGCCAGCGTTTTTCATTGTATAAAACAGGTGAAATACCATATTCATCAATCATGCCTTGACTTTTAAATCTCAAGAAATTTAAAAATAACACGCTGGTATCGCCATCCAACTGATAAGTCGAACCATTAGTTTGCCACTGCATTTTGCTACTTCCGTATAAGGTCTGCTCGCCTCGCCATGCTTGTACGTCATAGCGTAGTGTGACAGAAGGTGGTGCTTGGACTTTGTAATGTGGAATGGTGGTCGTCGCCTTCTTTGTAGCATCGTCCGCGTCAATATTGGGCGTCGAGTTGTTTGTCATGGCAGCTTGCGCATCCGAACTTGCGACGTTTTCAGAACTTGGTGCATTTGATTCGCTTGTTGTGGTGATACTTGTTGTTGGTGGTATGGCTGGTGCGATATGTGTATCAACAGTTTGCTGCTCTGCGATAGGGGCTGCAGGTGGCGGTGATTTGCGTGTTGTTTTTGATTTGGTCGATGGCTTTACTTGCTGGTGTGATTCTGGTGGTAGGGTTGTTAAAGGGCGCATGTTTACTTGAACAGTTTGTAATGCGGAAGCTGCTAGTGGTTGCGATGTGCCAACCTCATGGAAATATGTCCCGGCCCAATTGAGTACCATAAAGTGCAAGCACATAGAAATAAAGCCAAATATAAGTGAGTGTTTTGCAATCGATCGCATAGTCATAACGAACCATAGAAAGGTAAGAATTTTTATAGTATATGGCGAGCCGACTTTGTTGTTTTATCTTGTTGATAAGTATATTTCTAAAAACTTAAAAATAATTTGCAAAAAGTATTTGACGTGGTGGATTAGTTGGTCCATAATCTCGC
>CAZMPS010000051.1:0-9723 GCA_964568305.1 uncultured Burkholderiaceae bacterium | reverse complement strand
CCCCAGAAATTAATGTGATTTAGCCGAGATTATTGATTGGCACCGTCGTTTTCGCCTAAATCAGCAGGAACGACGGAAACTAATGAACAATCTCGGTTAAATCGAACAAAGCAACAAAGCAATAGCATGAAGGCTCAAGAAGTACATCTTCAAATTTCAATTGAGTTGTTTTCAGGGATAATGCTGACTTGTCTAAACCATCATCTTATATTTTTCATGTCCTCCTACGCCCCGCTCAAAAACGATACATTTTTGCGTGCCTTGTTGCGCCAGACTACTGATTACACACCGCTTTGGTTGATGCGCCAGGCTGGGCGTTATTTGCCGGAATATCGTGCTACTCGTCAGCGTGCGGGTTCGTTTCTTGGCTTAGCTAAAAATCCTGATTACGCTACTGAAGTGACGCTGCAACCGCTCGATCGCTTTCCTTTGGATGCGGCAATTTTGTTTTCTGACATCTTGACGGTGCCGGATGCGATGGGCTTGGGTTTGTATTTCACTGAAGGCGAAGGGCCGCAGTTTGAGCGGCCATTGCGGGATGAAAAGACTGTAATGGCTTTGCGTACGCCTGATTTGTCGGATTTGTCCTATGTGTTTGATGCCGTTACGCAAATTCGTACGGCTTTGAATGGTCGCGTACCTTTGATAGGATTTTCTGGCAGTCCGTGGACGCTCGCTTGTTATATGGTGGAAGGGCGTGGCTCCAGAGAGTTTCATGGTGTGAAGAAAATGTTATATCAGCGCCCAGATTTGATGCATCACATTTTGGAAACCAACGCCGCTGCTGTCGCTGCCTATCTGAATGCGCAAATTGATGCCGGCGCGCAAGCTGTCATGTTGTTCGATTCCTGGGGCGGTGCCTTGGCTGATGGCGCATATCAGGCTTTTTCCTTGCATTACATGGAAAAAGTCGTGCGTCAGCTGAAAAAGGAAAAGGATGGCGTACATATTCCTTCTATCGTCTTTACCAAAGGCGGTGGTTTGTGGCTGGAGCAAATTGCGGATATTGGCGCTGATGCAGTCGGGCTGGATTGGACGGTGAATCTTGGCCATGCCCGTACCTTGGTCGGCGACCGTGTGGCATTGCAAGGTAATCTTGATCCTGCTGTGTTATTGGCTGATGCGGATCAAATTCGTGCAGAAGTGGAGAAGGCCTTGGCATCGTTTGGTAAGCCTGGCCCAGGGACTGGACATGTCTTTAATTTGGGGCATGGGATTTCCCAACATACCAACCCAGAAGCCGTGGCAGCGATGGTGGATGCGGTGCATACAATCAGCCGTAGCATGCGGCTATAACATCATCGTAAGCATATTATTGACAAGAAAATAATGTTAAATAAGAGTCAACATTGTTGCACTTATGCACAAAATAAAATAACCAATAAAAATTATTTTATTTTTTTATTGGTTATTTTTTAAGCGACATGTTTTTATGTAACCTATTGATTTTAAATGAACTATTTTTTTGCTTTTGATTTGAGCATTTTATTGAAAGCCGCATAAAACCTAGCTTTTTGGCGTGTCAAGAGGGGTTTATCAACAAAGTTATCCACAGTGTTTGTGGATATTCCAAAAAATGCTTATGAAACCGTGAGTTAGCGTACTTTTTAAAGCATTACATGAAGTATGTACTGCGTTGCATATGGGTAATGATGCTTGTTGCTCCTCTTGACAGTAGTTTATTTTTTGTTTTTTGGTGTGTACGTAATTGTTAAAAATGATGGTTTAAATGTCGCACTGCATCTTAAAAATCGCATTGGATACGCCGCTGGATCGTTGTTTTGACTATCGCTGGAGTGGCGCTACTCCCGTAGTCGGTCAATTGGTGTTGGTGCAATTTGGGCGACGGGAAATTGTCGGTTTGATTGTGGATATCAAGGATGAAAACGATACCGACGTACCGCAAGACAAGCTGAAAGACGCTATCGCGCTGCGTCCTCAGCTAACACCTTTATCCGACAAATGGCTGGCTTTATGTGGCTTTGCGGCCGATTATTACCAACGGCCATTGGGTGAGGTTGCGCTGCCTAGCTTGCCCAAAAATCTACGCACGCTTAAAACGACGGCGCTGGATAACTCCCTCAAAAAACTAACAAAAATCATCCAGCAGCATGAGCACGACCCACAACCCGCCAGCATGCCGGGATTGAATCGGGAGCAGCAGCATGCGGTGGAGACGATTACCAGTGCGCAGAGTTATGCGCCAATTTTGCTATACGGCGTGACTGGCAGCGGTAAAACAGAAGTGTATTTGCAAGCGGCGGCGCGCATGTTGGAACGCCATCCAGATGGGCAAATCCTGATTTTGGTGCCTGAAATCAATTTGACGCCGCAATTAGAAGGCAATATTCGCAGCCGTTTTCCCAAGTTGATGATAGCGACATTGCATAGCAGCCTGTCCGAAGGCGAGCGCACGCGAAACTGGCTGGCTGCGCATCTTGGCCACGCACGCATCATTCTGGGCACGCGTCTGGCAGTGTTGGCGTCACTGCCTTGTTTAAAGCTGATTGTGATTGATGAAGAGCACGATGTGTCCTACAAGCAGCAAGAGGGTTTGCGTTATTCCGCCCGTGATTTGGCGGTATGGCGCGCCTGGCAAGAAAATATTCCTATCGTATTGGGTTCTGCTACGCCAGCACTGGAAAGTTGGCAGCATGCGCAGTCGGGGCGTTATCAAAAATTGGTATTGCGTGAAAGAGCGGTTAAAGATGCCAGCTTGCCTACAATTAAATTGATCAATTTAGACGATAAAAATAAACATAAAAATAAAAACACACGTAAAGAACGAGAACAAGTAGTAGAAGGGCTGACACCAGACTTAGTCCATGCTTTGGAAGCACGATTGGCATGTGGCGAACAATCGTTATTGTTTTTGAACCGGCGTGGTTATGCGCCAGTCATCAATTGCGATGCCTGTGGATGGATCAGCCATTGCACGCGTTGTACAGCATTTATGGTATTGCATAAGCCTGAACACCGATTGCGCTGCCATCATTGCAGTTTGGAATTACGTATTCCTGTTGCCTGTCCTACTTGCGGCAATGTCGATTTACATGCCTTGGGACGTGGTACGCAACGGATTGAAGAGAACTTGCAGCAGCGTTTTCCTAGCGCGCGCATTTTGCGGATTGATGCTGATTCTACTCGTCGCAAAGGTAGCGCCCAGGCGGCGTTTGAGCGTATGCATCAGGGCGAAGTCGATATTTTGATTGGTACGCAAATGGTGGCCAAAGGACATGATTTTAAGAATCTGACGCTGGTGGGTATTTTGAATCCCGATACGGCCTTGTTTGCCCAGGATTACCGCGCTAGCGAGCGTTTGTTTGCGCAATTGATGCAAGTTGCGGGCCGAGCTGGTCGTGTGGCGCAAAAAGACGGTGGTAATGCGAGTGAGGTGTTGATTCAAACCCGTTATCCGCATCACCCTTTGTATGAAGCTGTGATGCAGCATGATTACGAGCATTTTGCGCACATCTTGTTGCAAGAGCGTCACCAAGCCAGTTTGCCTCCTTATGCCTATCAAGCCATGTTGCGTGCGGAAGCGCCGGAATTGTCTACTGTGCTCGACTTTTTGGAGCAAGCCAAACAAATCGAACAAACCATCGCTCATCACGGCATCATCGTCAACGATCCCATCCCGATGAGCATGACGCGGATTGCCAATTTGGACCGCGCACAATTGCTGATCGAATCGCCTTCACGCCCCGCCTTGCAAACCTTCTTAAAAATTTGGCTGGCCGCTTTGCGTGATCTCAAAAGTCGAGTCAAATGGTCTCTGGAAGTTGATCCTATGGATATTTGATTGCTATATGTGTATGCGATTTGTATGTGTATTGATACGCGCACTTATGCACAAAATGCCTCGACATTGACTGGCAAATAAAATTTATATTATTTTTTGTGGTTAATTTTGAATTATTTATAAGTCATTGATTTTAAATGATTTATTTTTTGCTTTCGATTTGAGCATTTTATTGAAAGCCGCATAAAACCTAGTGTTCTGGCGTGTCAAGAGGGGTTTATCAACAAAGTTATCCACAGCATTTGTGGATATTCTGAAAAATGCTTATGAAACCGTGAGTTAGATACTTTTTTAAAGTGTTACATGAAGTTAGTTCTTTGTTGTGTAAATGTCTATTATGTGTGCGAGTGTATTTTTGATTTTTTGTTGTCGTACATTTGTGATGTATAATGAGAAATTATCTAAACCACAACTATATTGCATAAAAAATGTTTCCTAATTCTATTCTCCGTCCTGGCCTTGGAGTGCCTATTCAGGCCAATCAGCCACAAAATGCACAAATCCACGGTCACCTGCCTGAGTGGCAAGCCATCCATCTTGAGCCGGCCCCCCCAGCCTTATATGAGCGTTATGAACGTTTTTATACACGCGAAAGCATTGATGCTTCTGGTAATCGGATTCTAATTGAAGGTAAAGATCCGACTATTCGTCTTTTGTCAGGTGAAGTTGTTCGGTCATCAGCAGATGTCCGATTGGTTGCAACTGCGGTGTCGAACCAGATTGCGCTCATTGTTAGAGAAAGAACAAGTTCTCAGGGTTTTATTGCGACACCGGTTTTGCCATTCGCGCTACACCCTAGTTTGTGTCAAGGTGGCGCTTTTTTACAAGCATGCATTGATATGTTTTCGGACACAAACAATCCCGAACTAGATGTTCATATAATTGGTGGGTATTCCTTATTGTCTGAGCTGCTGATTGGTTCAGTAAGTCTTTTTTTGCAGGAATTAAATCAATCAGTGCCAGTGCGTACTATTTCTACAGAATTAAAGCAGCATTGGTTGTCGACGGTGATATGCGATTTTGATTCTGGTAGAGTTTATCAGCATGAGGAAGCATCTGATAGATCGAGATTTCACCCTAATTATGTGCGGAATGAAGAGAGTGAGATTGCGTATTATGCTAAAAGCATCGGGACGCTTGGCACTTTATCCGAATTCAAGCCAGAGCCCAAGCCCAGCGAAAATCAACCGAATGTATATTTTTGGTGAGCTCCGTGTTTTGCTTACAACATCTACGACTGACAGACCTCGACTGATTTGCGACTAAAACAGGATTAACCGTTGGTATTATTCGATCTGGTTGCTTGCTAACGCGAGTTATCCTCGGCATCTGCTTGGAGTTATTCCAAGCAGATGTAGTCTTATGCTTGACAGCATTGGCGTAAAGCGCGTTTGAATAATTTGGTAAAAGTGTTCGCAAATTCCACCACCTTGCCTTGTTCATACAAATCTCGCTCCTATTTTTTATTAATAAACTCATCTTGAAAAATAGAGTAAAAAGTACGGAGCTCGGGACTATGTGTACGTTCTTAATTCTTTGTTGTTTGATATTTAATGATGCAAAATTTTTGATTTCTGGGAATGGTATTAAACAAAAAATGTTTATTCCTCCTCTTGGCTTTGCCGGATATCATTTTTTTTACGCACCCGATGAGCAACAAGAATTGGAGCAACTCGGCAATCTACAAGAAATTGTTGTTGGGCAACCTGAGTGGAGATCAATCCATCTTGAGCCGGCCCCCCAAGCCTTATATCAGCGTTATCAACGTTTTTATACACGCGAAAGCATTGATGCTTCTGGTAATCGGATTCAAATTCAAGGTAAAGATCCGATTATTAAAGTTGAGCAAAGTGAAATTGTATTTTCATCGCCGGATGTCCGTTTGATTGCATCTTTAGGGGCCGGTTGTTGTGTTGTATTGGTTGTTCGGGAAAGAACAACTGGTTGCGGATTTTTGGCGCATATTGATTTACCGCTCGGGATATTGCCCATGACACCTCAAGGTAGTCACATTCTGAACAAGTGTATAAGTGTGTTGAACAATGTCCATAATCCTAAGGTGGATATTTATATGGTGGGTGGGTATTCTCTGTTATCCGATTTGACGATTGGTGCAATACACGGATTTGTGCAAAAACTTAATGAGTCCGTCAAGGTAGAAACTGTTTCTCAGCGATTGAACAGGAATTGGGTATCAAATGTTGTCTTTGATTTTTATTCGGGTGAAATTTATGAGTACGAGGAAAAATATGACAATAGTCCCAAGCGAAGTGTGTGGGATGTGTATCATAATATTCCCGCTAGTGCCTTGATGATGGGGTACCTTTCTGAGTGTGAACCACAACCTAGGAAGATTCGAGACGGCCTATATCGTTGGTGACGCATGATCAGAACGGCGGCCATCTGCTGACTAATATTTGACATATAATTTGAGCGCTATGATGCCCAAGGATGACCCGACAGCTCCCCGGCTTGATCGGGTTTTTTGTTTTCTAAAAGAAAGAAACTGAATATGAACCAGTCTCCCATTTCGCCTTTTCTTACCACTGAAGCATTATTGCGCGACGCTATGTCGCGTCGCATTTTGGTATTGGACGGCGCGATGGGCACTATGATCCAGCAATACAAATTGACCGAAGAGGATTATCGCGGCGGCCCAAATGGGCGTTTTGCTGATTTCGCGGCGCCCGCATCAGCAGGCTCGCGCGAGTTGTTTGTAAAGGGGAATAATGAATTATTGACGCTGACACAACCGCACATTATTCGTGAAATTCATGAGCAATATTTGGCGGCAGGTTCAGATTTGATTGAAACCAATACCTTCGGTGCCACCAGCATTGCCCAGGACGATTATCACATGGGCCATTTGGCGTATGAGATGAATGTGGCAGCAGCGCAATTGGCGCGTGCTGCTTGCGACAAATATTCAACGCCAGACAAGCCACGTTTTGTTGCCGGTGCATTAGGGCCGACGCCCAAAACGGCATCGATTTCACCGGATGTGAATGATCCTGGCGCACGGAATATTACTTTTGATCAATTGGTGGCGGCTTATTTAGAACAAACCCGTGGTTTGGTCGATGGTGGTGTCGATGTGTTGCTGGTGGAAACCATTTTCGATACTTTAAACTGCAAAGCTGCCTTGTTTGCGATTGATACTTACTTTGCGGACAATCCAGACAAAGTGCGTTTGCCGCTGATGATTTCCGGCACGGTGACCGATGCTTCTGGGCGTATTTTGTCAGGCCAGACTGTGCCAGCATTTTGGCATTCAGTGCGCCATGCGCGGCCTTTGACCATCGGCTTGAATTGCGCCTTGGGTGCAGCGTTGATGCGACCTTATGCGGAAGAATTGTCCAAAATTGCTGATACTTTTGTCTGCATTTATCCCAATGCCGGCTTGCCCAATCCGATGTCGGATACCGGCTTTGATGAAACGCCTAAAGATACATCTTCTTTGTTGCAGGATTTTGCAGAAAGCGGTTTTGTGAATATGGTTGGTGGCTGTTGTGGCACCACACCTGCTCATATTCGAGCCATTGCCAATGTGGTTTCTACCATTGCACCGCGTGCGCTGCCTGTTGCTGACCATGACATGAAATTGTCTGGTTTAGAGCCTTTCATCATTAACCCAGAAACGCTGTTTGTGAATGTAGGCGAGCGCACCAATGTCACGGGTTCAAAAGCGTTTGCGCGTTTGATTTTGAATGAGGAATACGACCAGGCTTTGAGCGTGGCGCGTCAGCAGGTGGAAAACGGTGCCCAAGTCATCGATATCAATATGGATGAAGCCATGTTGGATTCAATGGCTGCCATGACCCGCTTTTTGAACTTGATTGCTTCTGAACCTGATATTTCGCGTGTGCCTATCATGCTGGATTCATCTAAATGGTCGGTGTTGGAAGCGGGCTTGAAATGCGTGCAGGGCAAGGCGATTGTCAATTCGATTTCCTTGAAAGAAGGTGAAGAGGAATT
This sequence comes from uncultured Burkholderiaceae bacterium, assembly GCA_964568305.1. GTDB lineage: Bacteria > Pseudomonadota > Gammaproteobacteria > Burkholderiales > Burkholderiaceae_D > JAGKXB01. The sequence goes on along the minus strand of CAZMPS010000051.1, from coordinate 1,946 downwards.
TTTACGTCAGGCACTGCTATGTCGTCGTTATGGCGCAGCGGTGATCGTGATGGCTTTTGATGAAAAGGGCCAAGCGGATACCTATGAACGCAAAATTGAAATTTGCCAGCGCGCGTACACTTTGTTGACTGAAAAAGTCGCTTTCCCGCCAGAAGATATTATTTTTGATCCCAATATTTTTGCCATCGCCACTGGGATTGAAGAGCATAACAATTACGCCGTTGATTTCATCAATGCCACCCGTTGGATCAAGGAGAATCTACCCTACGCCAAGATTTCTGGCGGCGTATCCAACGTCAGTTTTTCTTTCCGTGGCAATGACCCAGCGCGGGAAGCCATCCACACCGTGTTTTTGTACCATGCGATTCAAGCCGGTATGACCATGGGCATCGTCAATGCGGGCATGGTCGGCGTGTATAGCGAATTAGAACCCGAGCTGCGCGAACGAGTGGAAGACGTGGTGCTCAATCGACGTCCTGACGCCACCGAGCGCATGATAGAAATCGCCAGCAGCTTGAAAGCGGGTGGCAAAAAAGAAGAGCAAAACCTGGAATGGCGTAACGAATCTGTCCAAAAACGCCTGGCGCACGCACTGGTGCACGGCATCACGCAATGGATAGTCGAAGATACCGAAGAAGCCCGGCAAGAATTGCTGGGCAATGGCGGCCGCCCTATCCATGTGATTGAAGGTCCTTTAATGGATGGCATGAATATCGTGGGCGATTTGTTTGGCCAAGGCAAAATGTTTTTGCCGCAAGTGGTGAAATCTGCTCGCGTCATGAAGCAAGCGGTTGCGCATTTGATTCCCTATATTGAAGAAGAAAAATTACAGGAAGAAAAAAGAACCGGCATCGTGGCCAAACCCAAAGGCAAAATGGTGATCGCCACCGTCAAAGGCGATGTGCACGACATCGGCAAAAACATTGTCTCGGTCGTCTTGCAATGTAACAATTTTGAAGTCGTCAACATGGGCGTGATGGTGCCGTGCTCGGAAATTTTAGCCATGGCCAAAGCAGAAAACGCCGACATCATCGGCTTGTCCGGCTTGATCACGCCATCGCTGGAAGAAATGGCCTATGTCGCCAAAGAAATGCAGCGCGATCCTTACTTCCGTGGTTTAAAAATGCCTTTGCTGATCGGTGGCGCCACCACCTCACGCGCGCATACCGCAGTCAAAATTGCACCCAATTACGAAGGCCCAGTGGTGTACGTGCCCGATGCCTCGCGCTCCGTATCGGTCGCGCAATCTTTGCTGACGCCAGAATCCAGAGAGCAATACATCGCCGACATCGCCGCCGATTACAGCCGCATCCGCGAGCAGCACGCCAACAAAAAAGCCACGCCTATGCTGACTTTGGGCGCAGCACGCAAGAATAAAATGCAACTGGCATTTGATGGTCAGCAAGCGCCAGTCAAACCCAAATTTATCGGTCGTCGCGTATTCAAAAACGTGGATTTGGCCACCATTGCCGAATACATAGATTGGGGCCCATTCTTCCAAACCTGGGATTTGGCCGGTCCGTACCCCGCCATTTTGACCGATGAAGTCGTGGGCGGAGCCGCCAGCAAGGTCTTCGCAGAAGGCCAGGACTTGCTGAAAAAAGTCATCGCTGGTCGCTGGTTAACGGCTAATGGTGTGATTGCCTTACTACCCGCCAATACCGTCAACGACGACGATATTGAAATCTACACCGATGAAAGCAGAACCACGGTCGCTTTCACCTACTACGGTGTACGCCAGCAAACCGAAAAACCCATCATCGACGGTGTCGCTCGCCCCAATCAATGCCTGGCTGACTTCATTGCGCCTAAAGAATCCGGCATCAAAGACTACATCGGCCTGTTCGCCGTCACTGCCGGTTTAGGCATAGAAAAATACGAAAAACGCTTCGAAGACGCGCACGACGATTACAGCAGCATCATGCTCAAATCGCTAGCAGACCGAT
>CAZMPS010000050.1:0-9768 GCA_964568305.1 uncultured Burkholderiaceae bacterium | reverse complement strand
GCCGCCTTTTTCTCAGTGCCTCAGTTCAAATCAGCAGTAATTCGAGGTGCCCTTTTGTATTACTTATGTTTATGTATTAGTTATGTATTTCTAAAACCGATGAAGTCATTACATTTAGCGCAATCAAAGTAATATTTAAAATAAATGTTTCGAGTACTCAAAACAAAAAACAGGAGACTGGTCGTTTCACATCCTTGGATTTCCCCCTAATCTATTCACAGCTGAAATAATCGCCTTCACAGAAGCACTAACAATATTCGCATCCAACCCAGCGCCGAATTTTGCGTAGCCATCTTTATGGCTGATCTCCACGATCGCAATCGCTTGGGCATTGGCGCCAGATCCGATCGCGCGTTCTTCGTAGCCGATGATTTCAATCGGCAAGGAAAGCGCATCGACTGCAGCTTCGATGGGACCACTTCCTTTACCGACCAGTTTACTGGCAACACCATTGACCGAAACGAAGAGCTCTATCCATTGTTGACCATCGGTATCAGATTCGCCGGTTTTATGGCTTTGATACGCGATGGCGGCGGATGGATCAGTCGCTTTGAGGAAATAGGTTTTTCCGAATAATTGGTAAAGCTCAGCTGACGTGATTTCAGATTCGGAGCTATCGGTGATTCTTTGGACTTCGGCGCTAAATTCCACCTGCAATTTACGAGGAATCACGATGCCATAGTCTCTTTCCAACAAATAAGCGATGCCGCCTTTGCCGGATTGGCTATTGACTCGAATCACACTTTCGTACGTTCTACCCAAATCTTTTGGATCAATCGGCAAATACGGCACTTGCCACAATTCACGCCCCGCTTGTACAGCAAATCCTTTTTTAATCGCATCTTGATGCGAGCCAGAAAAAGCCGTGAAGACCAAATCGCCGACATAAGGATGGCGTGGATGGATGGGCAGTTTGGTGCATTCTTCGACGATTTTGGCGACTTTGTTGATATGAGAAAAATCAAGCTGCGGGTGAATGCCTTGGGTGTAGAGATTCAACGCCAATGTGACCAAGTCCACATTGCCACAACGCTCACCATTACCAAAAAGACAACCCTCAATCCGTTGCGCACCGGCCAAGATTGCTAATTCTGCAGTGGCAACACCAGTACCACGATCATTGTGTGGATGGACTGACAAGATGACGGCATCCCTGCGCGCCAAGTTTCTATTCATCCATTCGATGCGATCGGCAAAGACATTGGGTGTGGTGTTTTCCACTGTGGTGGGCAAGTTGATAATGATTTTCCGACTCGGACTAGCTTGCCAGGTTTCAATCGCAGTATTGCAGGCAAGCAAAGCGACGTCTAATTCGGTGGCGGAAAAGGTCTCGGGTGAATACTGCAATATCCATTCTGTTTCAGGCTGTTGATCGGTGAGATCTTTCAAATATTGGACTTGCTTTCTCACCAAAGCGATGACTTGCTCAACCGTCATGCCAAACACGATTTCTCGCCAGGCGGGCGCAGTTGCGTTGTAGATGTGCACAATAGCGCGCTTGGCACCTTGCAAGGACGCTACGGTTTTTTTGATTAAATCTTCTCTGGCCTGCGTCATCACCATGGGTGTCACATCGTTAGGGATACGATTTTCTTCAATGATTTTGCGAACAAATTTAAAGTCGATATCGGAAGCAGCAGGAAAACCCACTTCAATTTCTTTCAACCCAACGCGAATCAATTCATTAAAAAACTTTAACTTGGTTTCACCATTCATCGGATCAAAAAGAGATTGATTGCCATCTCGCAAATCAGTTGAAAGCCAAATTGGTGAGGTGCTAATAGTTTTATTCACCCAGGTTCTATCAGTGAGATTGATGGTTTGAAATGGTTGATATTTTTTTTGTGGATCTTTTAACATGGCGGATCACTCCTTATTGAATTTGCATAGAATTTCGGCATTAGGCAAAAAGTATTTTATAGCCAGCAACAAGATTTTTTATTGCAAAAAAAATTCATGTAGAACATTTATTGGCATAATATTTTCAAAAACAAATAAAAATGGAAATTTAATTTCAAAACACAAAATTACCATGAGCGATCTTGATTCTTACGACAAACACATCCTTTCCATCCTGCAAGAAGAGGGAAAAATCAGCAATCAAGACTTGGCTGAACGAGTCGGCCTTTCCGCCTCGCCTTGCCTGCGACGCGTAAAAGCATTGGAAGATCGCGGTATCATCAAAAGCTACCGCGCCTTGCTGGATCCCAAAAAGATGGATCTTGGCCTGACCGCACTCATCCAAATATCCATGGATAAACACACGACAGAAAGATTTGGATCGTTTGAAAAAGAAATCATGGCGATTCCTGAAATCCTGGAATGTTTATTAATAACCGGCCAATCTGCCGATTACCAACTAAAGGTCATCGTCAAAGATCTGGAGGAATACCAAAAGCTCTTACTGCAAGAAATCACCAAAATCCCAGGCGTAACAGGCGTACATTCAAGCTTTGTGCTTAACAAGGTAATTGAAAAAACGGCGATTCCGGTTTATTGAGCTGGAATTTCTATTAGATTTGACTAATTAAGCTCGTTCGGATCATGGCAATACGAAAAAACTTAAAACCGTCGTCCCCGGGGACTTTAATCATTGCCGATCATCAACATCACACGCTACTTACTACGCAATAACGACTACACAATATGACGCATCCAAATAATTTCGCTATTTATTACGCCGGCGATGCCTATTCAACGGCCAATAAAATCATGGGCCGCCAGAGTGCTGGCAAAGCCTTTATGCGCGGCGTGGCACGTACTTGGCCAACGGCAACACTACAAGGCGTGGGGCCTGGGACACAAAACGCACGAATCATGTTTAACCAGCTCAAACAAGATGGTTTTAACGGCAAATTGCAATGGATTAACATTCCTGATTGGCACAATCTGGCAGCAGCACCTGGATGTTTGTACTACCCCTCGCCCGCAGCCAAGGAAATTGCTTTCTCCCGCAACACTTACAATCCCGCCGCGTTTAGCATCATGGGCGTGACGTTTACCCTCTCATCAGCTGGTGCGATGGATCAAGTTGCTGATCTGATCTTGCCGCCATTCAAACCCTGGGATGCCTTGATTTGTATTTCACAAGCAGCATTGGATCTGGTTAATCAGCTGCACGATGAGATGAAAACATGGTGGTCGTCACAAACCGGTGCGACCCGCTTCAATACGCCGCAATTGCCCGTCATTCCACTTGGCGTAAATTGCCCCGCTTACGCACCACAAGCAGAACAACGTGTAAAAGCACGCCACGCGCTTTCCTGTAACGACAATGAAACCGTGTTTTTATTCGCCGGGCGCCTCTCCTTTCACGCCAAAGCTAATCCTGTCCCCGTCTATCAGGCACTGGAACAAGTCGCACAACAAACATCTACTCCCATCGTTTGTATCGAAGCCGGCGTATTCCCTAACGATGCTATCCGCAACAGTTTTTTAGCCGCACAAAAAGCGCTGGCACCATCCGTGCGATTTATTTGGGTCAATGGCAATGATGAAGCGCGCTATCGCCAGGCATGGCAAGGCGCGGACGTATTTGTCTCGCTTTCCGACAACATACAAGAAACCTTCGGCTTGACGCCGGTAGAAGCCATGGCGGCTGGCTTGCCAGTCGTGGTCAGCGATTGGAACGGCTACAAAGACACTGTACGAAATGGCGTAGACGGTTTTCGCATCCCTACCACCCTCCCACCTGCCGGCATGGGCAATGATTTGGCGCAGTACCATGGATTGGAGATAGATAGTTACGATTTATATATCGGCCGCACTAGTTTGGCAACAGTCATCGATCCGGTTCCCTTGGTATCCGCATTCACCCAGTTAGCAACCCAACCAGCATTACGTGCAGCTATGGGCGCAGCAGGTTTGGAGCGCGCACAAAGTATGTTTGATTGGCCAATCATCCTACAGCGCTATGCACAGTTAGCCGAAGAATTAGAAAAAATTCGCACCAACGCGAAAGTGCAATCGATGATGACAATCGAGCCATGGGTGACACGCGCCGATCCTTTTAGCCGTTTTGCACACTTTCCCAGCCAAACTATGCAAGCTAACTGGATAGTCACGCCACAAGCAGATGCCCAAGCACGTCTACGTGAGTTGCTGCAACTTGCTATGGCAAACTACGCATTTCATCCAACTTTATTAGCACAAGAAGGGCCACAAATTTTGCTGACAGCTTTAAACCAACAAGCTCAAACCGTGCAAAACCTATTAATCACCTCTGGTCTAAATACCTCGATGGGAATGCGGGCTTTAATGTGGTTATGGAAATTTAACTTGCTGCAAATCGCACCACCAAAACAAGCTGTGTTGCGCTAGCATTTCCCTCAAGAATCATTTACCATAAAACAACCATAACCGAACAGTTGCATTGTTATTATTGTTGAATTTAAATTATTAAAGATTGGAAAGGCGTTAGCATGCCGCAATTTGTACACTCACCCTCCTGGCGCCAGGGCATTATCATTTTTGTCGCATTGAGTATTGGATTACTGGCAAGTTTTGGCCTCATGCAATCATTGAAAAGCAAAGCAGAAGAAGACAGCCGAGCTAAAATGAACGACGCACTTGAGTTAGTAGTATTAGACCTCAATACCAAAACGATACGCAGTCAGCCGATGGGAGCCGCAATCTTATTGGGCATCAATGAGCCCGTTCTGAAAGATGCAGCAAATGGGAAATTACCTGCGGATGATCCCACCGTACTAGCCAGATTAAAATCGCCACAACAACATTTTGGTGCAGATGGTTTATATGTGATTAATCGGGATGGCTTAATTGTCGCACATGCAACAACAAGTAAGAGTTCCACAGGCAACAACATTGCTTTTCGTCCTTATTTCCAACGTGCCATCAAAGGACAAAATAATGTTTATGCAGCAGTTGGCTCCTACTCTGGTGAACGTGGTTTATATTTCGCAGCTCCCTTGTATGAAACCTCTGCACCACAAAGCCCCGTCATTGGTGTAGTCGTCATCAAGATGCCTGGTGAACCACTGGATAAGCAGCTAAATCAACTCGGTGGCAGCTCAATCCTTTTGTCGCCACAAGGCGTTGTATTTGCCAGCACAAGAGCAAACTGGTTATTCGCCATGACTCCACCGTCTAATCTGGAACGTGTTGCCGCCATTCATAACTTGAAGCAATTCGGAAAACGATTTGAAAGCAATCAACCAGACTTATTACCTTTTGATCCAAACGCAAAAGAAATTGAACTTTCTGGTCAGCATTATGCTTTGGAAAGTAAAGCTCTAGAATGGAACGACCCCGCTGGCGAGTGGAAAGTATTCAACATGAGGGAGATTGACAGCTTGTTTCCGTTGAAACAAAAAATACAGGTTGTCACGTTTGTGATGTTAATAGCATTAATAATCGGTATCTTGGTGGCATTTGTTGACACCTATCGCCGCAAAATTGCGAAGGACTTGCTGCGCTTCCGAATTCTTGGCACTGTGCAAGAGTCTAGCCCAATCGCGGTCGTCATTGCAGATCCAACCGGCCGTATTGAATGGGTTAACCCACAATACGAACGAAACACAGGTTATGACCTAGCAGAGGTCAAAGGCAAATACCCTGCCGAAGTATGTGACACTGCATTTCCATCAGCAGAAAACGCACCTCAAAACCCCATCGATAGTGCATCTGACTTGTGGACAAGTCTAGCGTCTAAACAACAATGGCGCGGAGAGTTTATCAACCATCGCAAAGATGGATCAACCTACTGGGATGATGCGATTATTACCCCAGTTAAAGATGACAAACAGCATGTAATTGGGTATGTGGGTATGCTGGAAGATGTCACATTGCGTAAAAACATGGAAGAAAGACTACGAGAGTTAGCACATTTTGACAAATTAACCGGCTTACCAAATCGCGCCCTCTTCCTTGATCGTCTTCAACAAGCTGCAACAAGAAGTAAAAGGGAACGCTCCCGATTTGCCCTTTTATTTGTCGATCTAGATGGATTTAAAGCCGTCAACGATGGTTACGGCCATGACACGGGCGATGCCTTGCTGCAAATAGTGGCGCAACGTTTAAATGAATGCGTCAGAGAATCAGACACCGTTGCCAGAATGGGTGGGGACGAATTCACTATCATCCTGCTCAATATGCTGGATGCACGCAATGCCAGTCCGATTGCTGAAAAAATTATCGCATCATTATCTCAGCCTGTCGTAATAGGTGAGCATCACTGCAATATTGGCGCATCCATCGGTATTAGTATTTTCCCTGACGATGGAGATGATGTGTCAACTGTACTCAGCCATGCAGATGGCGCTATGTATGAAGTCAAACGTCGTGGTAAAAATAGCTTCCGCTATTTCAGCGACTTATAAAGAGCAACAAAGAAAGTATGAAAGAAGCATGAAGTTTCATGGCGTATTGTCCCTCTGTTAGAATGTCGAGGTACGCCATGAAATTACGGAACCATGTTTAGTTTTTTTAAAAAATCCCCAAAAGTAGAATCAGAAACTCCTGCCACTAACAAACATGCCTGGCTAAGCCGCCTGAAAACAGGCTTGGCAAAAACATCATCTAGTTTGAGCCTATTATTTATCGGCGCCAAAATCGATGATGATTTGTATGAGGAGTTAGAGTCCGCCTTGCTGATGGCAGATGCAGGTGTAGCAGCGACAGAATTTTTGCTGAATGCATTAAAGAAAAAAGTCAAAGACGAGAAACTCACCGACTCTGCACAAGTCAAAGCGGCGCTCAAAACCCTGCTGCTTGATCTACTGTTACCGTTACAAAAATCATTGGAACTCGGTAAGCATCAACCATTGGTTGTCATGATTACTGGTGTCAACGGTGCTGGCAAAACCACCACGATAGGAAAATTAGCCAAACATTTACAACACCATCAACAATCCATCTTGCTAGCAGCGGGCGATACTTTTCGTGCAGCTGCACGCGAGCAATTAATGATCTGGGGCGAACGCAACAACATTACAGTGATTGCGCAAGAGTCTGGCGATCCAGCTGCTGTTGCTTTTGACGCTGTCCAATCAGCGCAAGCACGTAATATCAACATCGTCATGGTCGACACGGCTGGACGCTTACCAACTCAGTTGCACTTGATGGAAGAGTTAAAGAAAATCAAGCGCGTCATTGGCAAAAGTATGGATTCCGCACCACATGAAACCCTGCTAGTGATTGATGGCAACACTGGTCAAAATGCCTTGGCGCAAGTGCAAGCGTTTGATGATGCATTAGGATTAACAGGATTAGTCATTACAAAATTGGATGGTAGTGCCAAAGGCGGCATCTTGGCCGCGATCGCCAAAATTCGCCCCATTCCGGTGTATTTCATCGGTGTGGGAGAGCAAATTGAAGATTTACAAGCCTTTAATGCACAAGAATTTGTTGATGCTTTGTTGCCTTAACAAAGTCAGCAAGTCAGCTGCAGCGAATTCATAATTTAATTCTTTATTTAATCTTCCAACATCACAATTTTAGAACTTTAGAATTTCAAATTCCACAATGATTGAATTCCATCGTGTCAGTAAGCAATATCCAGGGGAAACTCAGCCCGCCTTGCATGATATTTCTTTGTCCATAGACAAAGGTGAGTTTGTTTTTTTAGCCGGCCCATCCGGTGCTGGCAAATCTACGCTGTTGAAAATAATTGCTGCCATCACGCGCCCCAGCTCAGGCAGCATCGTAATTAATGGTCAGGATATGACACGGATCAAAGCACGTGCCTTACCTTTCTGGCGTCGCAATCTAGGACTGATTTTCCAACATCATCAATTGCTAACCGATAGATCCATCTTGTCGAACGTCATGTATCCCTTGATTGTTTTAGGTGAATCTGCGGCCCAAGCAAGAGAAAGAGCCGAAGCAGCACTGGATAAAGTCCATTTATTAGAAAAATCCCATTCCATGCCGTTAAGCCTATCCGGCGGAGAACAACAGCGTGCCGCGATTGCACGTGCCATTGTTAATCGCCCACAACTTATCCTGGCTGACGAACCGACTGCAAACCTCGACCGCGCCAGTGCCAATCAGGTTTTAGCGGCACTAAAAGACTTTCATAAAGCAGGCGTCACCTGCCTGATTTCTACACACGACGAAACGCTGCTAAACAATGCACAACGCGTGATTTATTTATCACAAGGAAAATTAAGTTCAACCAAGCAAAACAACACGATTAATATGGAGAGCGCAGCATGAAGCAATTGCTAAAATGGCTACGGCAACACGCGTTCGCCTGCTCCACCATGCTCACGCATTTACGTCATGCACCAGGTAGTTTTGCTTTAAATGTAGTAGTTATCGCTCTAGTATTCACACTACCATTTGCTGGCTTGACCTTGCTTGACAACATCAAACCCATCTCGCAACAAATTACCATCTCGCCAGAAATCAGTCTATTCCTGGCGATGGATACATCACAAGAAGAGGCAGCAAAACTCGCTCCCGCGATTCGCAAGATTGTCCCAAATGCAAAAATCGCCTTTATTCCACGCAAAAAGGCGCTAGATATGCTGAACAAAAAAAGTGATTTATCGGATGTCTTGACCACGCTAGGCACCAATCCTTTGCCTGATAGCTATGTGCTGCAATTAGAAAAACTAGACAATCCGAATCATATTCAGGTCGATATTGATAACATCGAAAAACAACTCAGCGCGTTGCCACATGTGGAGAACGTGCAAATTGATAGCAACTGGATTAAGCGCTTGACTGCTTTGTTGCATATCGTCCAAATCGCTTTTTTCATGCTGGCAGGTACGCTCGCTATCGTTGTAATTGCTATCATTTTCAATACCATACGCTTACAAATTTTGACGCAATTGAGTGAAATTGAAGTGTCTAAACTAGTAGGTGCGACGGATGCCTTCATACACCGTCCGTTTTATTATGCCGGCATATTGCTTTCCGTATCAGCGGCGGGTACAGCGCTCGCCATCGTCACACTAGCTTTACAACCTTTGAATACAGCAATCGCCACCTTTGCTCAACTATACGGATCATCATTTCAAATCCTGCCGCTCGATGTAGTGGCAATTAGTGTATTGATTGCAACCAGTGCTGCGCTGGGATTTTTGGGAGCAATGCTGTCAGTCAAATATCACCTAAGAAATATTCCATAGGTAATCACACTTGCCCGACAACAAAATAAAAAATCCTGATAAAGGATAGTGATTAGCACTCAAGCCAAGAGAGTGCTAATATTGCGCTTCATGTGTTTCTTAGAGCATTGACGTTGCGCTTAAAACAGGAAGGTGAGGAAAAAATGAAAGAAGCATCTGCACAATCTGCACTATCACCCGTTAGTAATATCGGCAATATTGCTTTGAGTCTCGGATTCTCTAGTAATTTAGGCAATCTTGACGCCTATATCTCCGCTACCAATCGTTTGCCCATATTGAGCCATGAGGAAGAAATTTCTCTGGCCACTCGCCTGCGCGATCATAACGATCTGGCTGCTGCGCAAGAATTGATTTTGTCCCATCTACGCCTAGTTGTTTCCATCGCACGTGGTTACTTAGGTTATGGCTTGCCACATGCTGACTTGATTCAAGAAGGCAATATTGGTTTGATGAAGGCAGTCAAACGCTTTGATCCAAACCAAGGCGTTCGCCTGGTTTCCTATGCAATGCATTGGATCAAAGCAGAAATTCACGAATACATCATCAAGAATTGGCGCATGGTAAAGGTCGCCACGACCAAAGCACAACGCAAATTATTTTTTAATTTACGCAGCCATAAAAAAGGGTTGGATGCGATGACGCCTGGACAGGTAGACGAACTGGCCAAAAC
>CAZMPS010000049.1:0-9801 GCA_964568305.1 uncultured Burkholderiaceae bacterium | reverse complement strand
GATGTTAGCTGATAACAATATGTCCTCTTCACAAGTAACGGGTACTGGCAAAGATGGACGCGTGACCAAAGGCGACGTGATCAATGCAGTCGAAGCCAAAGCAGCACCTGCACCAGCAGCAGCTCGTCCTGCAGCGGCGGCTAAACCAGCGTTACAACAAGTCGCTGCTCCTAAAGCATTGAATTTGGGCGAACGTCCAGAAGAGCGCGTTCCTATGAGCCGTTTGCGTGCTCGTGTTGCTGAGCGTTTGGTGGAATCGCAATCAACCAATGCTATTTTGACGACGTTCAATGAAGTCAATATGCAACCAGTGATCGATTTGCGGAATAAATACAAAGACAAATTTGAAAAAGAACATGGCGTCAAACTTGGTTTCATGTCTTTCTTTGTCAAAGCTGCGGTTGCTGCACTCAAGAAATATCCGATCATCAACGCATCCGTAGATGGCAACGATATTGTTTATCATGGTTATTTTGATATTGGTATTGCTGTTGGTTCACCACGTGGTTTAGTGGTGCCAATTTTGCGTAATGCGGATCAATTGTCGATTGCTGAAATCGAAAAAACGATTGCTGAATTTGGTGCTAAAGCCAAAGATGGTAAGTTGACGATGGATGATTTGACTGGTGGTACTTTCTCGATTTCTAACGGCGGTACCTTTGGTTCCATGTTGTCGACACCGATTATCAACCCACCACAATCCGCGATTCTTGGCGTTCATGCGACAAAAGAAAGACCAGTGGTGGAGAACGGCCAAATCGTGATTCGTCCTATGAACTATCTCGCCATGTCCTACGATCATCGTATTATCGATGGCCGTGAAGCGGTATTGGGCTTGGTAGCGATGAAAGAGGCGTTAGAAGATCCAGCACGTTTATTGTTGAATATATAAATTAGAGATAGAGGTAGAGCGTATTAGGTGCTTTTGTGTGCCTAAGCGCTCTATTTTTATTGGTCTTGTTTTATTCCTCAATTCCTGATTCCTTATTGACTAGGTTTAAATATGTCGAAAAATTTTGATGTGGTTGTTATTGGTGGTGGCCCAGGCGGTTATATTGCTGCGATACGGGCTGCGCAATTGGGTTTTTCTGTCGCTTGTATTGATGAATGGAAAAATGCACAAGGTGGTCCTGCACCAGGTGGTACCTGTACCAACGTGGGTTGTATTCCATCTAAAGCGTTATTGCAATCTTCCGAGCATTATGAGCATGCGAATCACGCCTTTGCTGATCATGGTATTGATGTAAAGGGTTTAAGCCTGAATCTCAAAAAAATGTTGGCGCGTAAAGATTCCGTGATCAAACAAAATAATGACGGTATTTTGTATTTGCTGAAAAAGAACAAAATTACTTTCTTCCATGGCCGTGGTTCTTTTGCTAAAGCGGAAGGTGACGTTTATCAAATTCAGGTGGCTTTAGTCGGTAAGGAAAAGGGTGCAGAAGCGATTACTGGTAAGCACATCATTATTGCAACTGGTTCCAATGCGCGTGCATTGCCAGGTGCCGAGTTTGATGAAAAACAAATCCTCTCCAATACGGGTGCCTTAGCCATTGATGCTGTGCCCAAAAAATTGGGCGTGATCGGTGCTGGCGTGATCGGTCTTGAAATGGGTAGTGTGTGGCGTCGTTTGGGTGCAGAAGTGACTGTTCTGGAAGCTTTGCCTACTTTCTTGGCTGCAGTTGATGAACAAATTTCCAAAGAAGCTCATAAATTGTTTGTCAAGCAAGGTTTGAACATCAATTTGGGTGTCAAAATCGGTGCGATCACCACGGGTAAAAAAGGTGTGACGGTCGAGTACGTCGATGCACAAGGGAGTGCACAAAAAACCGTATTCGATAAATTGATCGTCTCCATCGGTCGTACACCAAATACCAATGGTTTGAATGGTGAAAGCGTAGGCTTGAAGCTAGATGATCGCGGCTTTGTAGCGGTGGATGACGATTGCAAAACCAATTTGCCAAACGTGTGGGCAGTTGGTGACGTAGTGCGTGGCCCTATGTTGGCACACAAAGCGGAAGAAGAAGGAGTTGCCGTGGCTGAGCGTATTGCTGGCCAACACGGACATGTCAATTTCAACACTGTGCCATGGGTAATTTATACCTCGCCAGAAATCGCTTGGGTTGGTAAAACTGAGCAGCAATTGAAAGCGGAAGGCGTTGCTTACAAAGCAGGCACATTCCCATTCTTGGCGAATGGACGCGCGCGCGCATTGGGTGATACTTCTGGTATGGTCAAATTCTTAGCTGATGCGAAAAGCGATGAAATTTTGGGCGTGCATATCGTTGGGCCCGTAGCGTCTGAATTGATTGCGGAAGCAGTTGTTGCTATGGAATTCCGTGCTTCTTCAGAAGACATTGCACGTATTTGCCATGCGCATCCATCTTTGTCAGAGGCAACTAAAGAAGCTGCCTTGGCAGTAGATAAACGGGCGTTGAATTTCTAATCGTCTGAAATAAAAAAGGACGAAAATTCGGGACGAGAATTCTTCGTCCCTTTTTTTGTTTATATGTAATTGTTTGTCATCTTAGTCATCTTAATTATCTTAGTCACCTTAGCCACATCGGATATCAATGAATGTCCAAGAATTTTATGCGCATGCTTTGTCGAAGCGTGATTTTAAAGCTGATGATGCGCAGCGCCTTGCTATCTCGCGTTTGCAACAATCTTATGAAGATTGGCAAGTCTTCAAATCACAACGTTCCAATAAGCTGAAACGCTGGTTACGCCGGCCTGAAGTGCCGCGTGGTGTGTACATGTGGGGTGGTGTTGGGCGTGGGAAGTCTTTTCTCATGGACAGTTTTTATTCAGTTGTCCCGATTGTGCGTAAAACACGCCTGCATTTTCATGAATTTATGCGCGAAATCCATAGACAATTGGATGAGCTCAAAGGGGTGGCGAATCCCTTGGATGAAATTGCACGTTTGATTGCAAAAAAATACCGCCTGATTTGTTTTGACGAATTTCATGTCTGCGATATTGCGGATGCGATGATACTTTATAATTTATTTTCGGCTTTATTCAAGCAAGGTATCTCATTCGTCATCACCTCAAACTATGCACCGGAAGCCTTGTATCCCGATGGTTTGCATCGTGATCGTATTTTGCCTTGTATCGCTTTATTGCAAGAAAAAATGGATATTTTGAATGTGGATGCCGGCATTGATTATCGCCGGCGCGCGTTAGAACAAGTGAGTGCGTATTACACACCTCTCGACGCAAATTCAAATCGCGCTTTGCGCCGTATTTTTGCTAGTGTGGCAGAAACAGATGATGAGGATGTCTGTATTCATATTGAGGCACGTGAAATCAGGGCTTTGCGTCGTGCTGGTACGGTGGTTTGGTTTGATTTCGCAACATTATGTGGCGGACCACGCTCGCAAAATGATTATCTTGAAATTGCCAGCCGCTTTCACGTTGTTATTTTGTCTGACGTTCCTGTCATGTCTGCTGCCATGTCTTCCGAAGCACGGCGTTTTACTTGGCTGATTGATGTGTTTTATGACTACAACGTGAAATTATTCATGTCAGCCGCTGTGCCACCAGAAGCGCTTTACACGCAGGGTATCTTGGCAAATGAGTTTCATCGTACTGCTTCACGCATTATTGAAATGCAGTCTAAAAGGTATATGGAAACGCAAAGGCGTGAAGTGATGACTGACCTTGTTTAGTTGATTGAAAAAGTCACTGGATTCCGGCCTAAATTCTTTAGAACGACGAATAGTGGTGGAAAGTTTTGGTTTAAATTAAATGCATATGAAATATGAATCAAATGGTTAAAACACTGATCTTGCTGGTGTTGTCGATGCAATTTTCTATTGCCCAAGCTTGTGCGCAGCATGATGCAGCTTCGGCAGCAGCTTCTTTCCCTTCTGTCGATTGCGGGCAAGCTCCTTCTTCCATGTCTTCTGTGGTTGGAACAATATATTCCGTTGCAGATGCTGATATGGCTTTAGAAGCAGTGGCTGATCGGCGGATTCGTATTGCTGCGCAATTTGAAAAAGATGAACGTGCTTGCTATGAAAAATTTTTCGTCACTTCTTGTTTAGATCGCGCAAAAGAGTGGCGTCGGACTATGTTGTCCAATGTGAAATTGCTTGAAAATGAGGCGAATTTATTCAAGCGCCGCGCACGTGTTGAAGAGCGTGACAAAAAGCTGGCAAATTAGCCTGAGCCTTAATTTTTTAATCAATGTTTAACCGAAATTGTCGATTAGCCTCCGTCGTTCCCGCGAGTTTGGGTGGGAATCCAGCGTCTTTGGTTGTTTATGGCTAAAAGGCAGTGGATCTCCGACTAAAGCACTTGGGGATGACGGTTTTAATTTTCTCGGTATTACCCGTGGTAATGACGAGGGAATTTAGGCTAATCGACAATCTTGGTTTAACGCAATATTTTTAGGTACGTTATTCATACCTTAATCATTTTCTGGGTGCCATAAAATGGACAAGATGAGTGTAGAGCAGATACAACACCGTATTACTGAGCTAGAAATCGAGCACCAGGACTTGAACCTTGTGGTGGATACTTTGATGCGTGAGATACCGCATAATGATCTGCAATTACAACGTTTGAAGAAACGACGTTTGCACTTAAAAGATCATATTGTGTTACTTAAAATGCAATTGATTCCAGATGTCCCTGCTTAATTCCTGTGGCTACTTTGACTCAAGAAACCTTTATTTCACCAACGCTAACGCCAGAATCTGCATTGACTTCAGCTTCCTCCTCCTCGTTAGGAATGCATGATGCTGAGGTTGAACAACTATTTGGTGCAGGTGGTGCTTTAAACCTTGCGGTGGATGACTATCGCCCACGGCAGGCGCAAACTGAAATGGCCAAAGCGATTGCACAAGCGCTGGCGGAACAAAAAACCCTGATTGCTGAAGCCGGTACTGGTACTGGAAAGACTTTTGCTTATCTGGTTCCAGCTTTGTTGTGGGGCGGCAAAGTGATTGTTTCTACGGGGACAAAAAATTTGCAGGATCAGCTCTATCAACGTGACATTCCCGCAGTGCGCAAAGCCTTGAATGTTCCGGTATCGATCGCTTTGCTGAAAGGGCGAGCTAATTATGTGTGCCATTTTCATTTGGAGCGCACGCTGCAAAATGGTCGTTTAACGTCACGTGATGATGTGGGATATTTGCGTGAAATTTCCCGCTTTATCAAAACCACGATGTCGGGCGACAAGTCTGAATTATTGAAAGTGCCCGAAACGGCACAAATCTGGAATTTAGTGACCTCGACGCGGGATACCTGTTTGGGTTCCGATTGTCAGTACGCGCAAGATTGCTTCGTCATGAAGGCGCGCAAAGAAGCGCAAAAAGCAGATGTGGTGGTGGTCAACCATCATTTATTTTTTGCCGATGTCGCCTTAAAAGACAATGGTGTCGCCGAATTGTTGCCATCAGCCAATACGATTATTTTTGATGAGGCGCACCAATTACCCGACGTTGCTTCGCTCTTTTTTGGCGATACGATTTCTACTTCGCAAGTGTTGGAGTTGTGCCGTGATGTGTTGGCAGAGGGTTTGTCGCATGCACGTGATGGAGCGGAATGGGCAAAAGTGATAGCGCCCGTTGAGCGCGCGGCACGCGATTTGCGCTTGACCTTTCCGCAGGATAACGTGCGCTTATCGATTCATCAGATTGCGCCTTCCTCTGAGTTTTTCCCTGCTTTAGAAAAATTAAAAGTTGAATTGGCCGGCATGATCGCTGTATTGGAAGCACAAGCTGAACGTGCTGAAACCATTGAGCAATGCCGAACAAGAGCGATTGAGTTAGATCAGCGCTTGCAGTGTTGGAATAGTAAAAATTGGGATAAAAATTGGGATAAAAATTCGACTAAGAGTTCGAATAATCAGAGTGCTAATAACGCTAATAACGCTAATAACGCCAATAAAAACAACGACAATAAAGAAAACTCAGAAAACGCCGATACGGTATTTTGGGTCGAAGCTTTTTCCGTTTCCTTGCAATTAAATCGCACACCGTTATCGATCGCCCCGATTTTTAACAAACAACGGGAGGGCGTGCCACGCTCTTGGATTTTTGCTTCAGCCACGCTGGCGGTGAAGAACAATTTTCACCATTTTACGTCGCAAATGGGATTGCAGCATGAGTTGGCTCGTTCTTGGCCCAGTCCATTTGATTATGAGCAACAAGGCTTGTTGTACGTTCCCAATAACCTGCCACAACCCAATTCACCGGCGTATACCGATGCGGTGATTGATGCCGCGTTGCCGGTATTGAAAGCTGCTGGCGGGCGTGCTTTTTTCCTATGTACTACGCTGCGTGCGGTGAAGCAAATCGCAGAGCGCTTGCGTGCAGAGTTTGCCAATCAACAACTTCCTTTTCCATTGATGGTGCAAGGCGAAAGTGGCCGTACGGAATTGCTGGATCGTTTTCGCCTGGCTGGCAATGCAGTATTGATAGGCAGCCAGAGTTTTTGGGAGGGCGTGGATGTGCGTGGTGAAGCACTCTCCTTAGTGATTATTGATAAATTGCCCTTTGCTCCGCCAGATGATCCGGTGCTTGCCGCGCGGATTGAGGTGATGGAAAAACAGGGATTGAATGGATTTGTCCATCATCAATTGCCGGAAGCGATTATTAACATGAAGCAAGGTGCTGGACGTTTGATTCGTAATGAAACTGATCGTGGTGTTTTAATGATTTGTGATCCTCGGTTGATTTCAAAGCCGTATGGCAAGAGAATTTGGCAAAGTCTGCCGGCGTTTAAAAGAACGCGTGACTTGGCTGTAGTAGAGAATTTTTTTTCTATCAAGGACTTGTAACTATTTATGCGTATTCTTATCAGTAATGACGATGGTTATTTAGCACCAGGTATTGTGGCGCTGGCTGAGGCATTGGCACCTATTGCAGAGATTGTGGTGGTGGCCCCTGATAGTAATCGGTCTGGCTCTTCTAATTCTTTAACCTTGGATCGTCCACTGTCTTTGTATCGTGCGGCTAATGGTTTTTATTTTATTAATGGTACGCCATCTGATTGTGTGCATTTGGCTTTAACGGGTTTGTTGTCTTACAAACCAGACTTGGTTGTTTCGGGAATTAATCAAGGTCAGAATATGGGAGACGATACCTTGTACTCTGGCACGGTGGCTGCAGCGACAGAAGGGTTTTTATTTGGTATTCCTTCCATCGCTTTTTCACAAGTCGAACCTGGTTGGGGACAATTGGAATCAGCGGCAAAAATGGCACGTCGGATTGTGGAGCAGCGTTTTGATACTTTGCAAAAACCGTATTTGTTAAATGTGAATATCCCCAACCGTCCTTATGATGATTTGAAAGAGATTGTTGCCACGCGCTTAGGAAAACGTCATCAATCTGAAGCGATCATTAAATCGCAGGATCCGCATGGACGGGAGATTTTTTGGATAGGCCCTGCTGGTGCGGCAAAAGATGCGAGCGAGGGAACTGATTTTTATGCGACAGCGCAGGGTAAGGTATCAATTACGCCTTTACAGATAGATTTGACACATACTACGCAATTGAATGCACTCAAAGAAGGTTTGTTATGACGACGGAGAAGAAACAAAAGTTTCCATTGCCACTCTCTGCTATTCGCAGCAACTCTTCTGAGTTTGCTAAAGATAAGTCGTCTTCTTTCGCTGCACGCTCTTTGGGTAAGGTTGCCATGCCACAAACGGCCACGCAGAACGCGGCAAATAAGCATGTATCTTCTGCGTTAGTTGAATCCGATCGCTCCAATTCTTTGGTATCAGATGCAGTGCGGCGTGCTATGGTGCAACGGCTTGAAAAGCAGGGGGTGAAGGATCCTATTGTTCTTGCTGCAATGATGGCTGTGCCGCGTCATGCTTTTGTGGATTCTGGCTTGGCTAGTCAGGCTTATATTGATGCATCTTTGCCTATCGGACATCATCAAACGATTTCGCAACCGTATATTGTGGCACGCATGATGGCAGTGCTGCGCAATGGTGGTGCCTTGAATCGCGTGTTGGAAATCGGGACGGGGTGTGGTTATCAAGCAGCAGTATTGTCACAAATTGCGCGAGAAGTGCATTCGATTGAGCGCATCCATGCTTTACATGAATTAGCAGCCAATAATTTGCAGGCACTTGCTCGGATCAATTCTCAAACCATGTCTTTTGCCAATTTATCTTTATATTACGGTGATGGCATGATGGGCTTACCGCATTGCGCGCCTTTTGATGGAATTATCCTTGCCGCTGCTGGTTTGGAAGTGCCATCTGAGTTATTACAACAAATGGCCATTGGTGGCAGATTGATCGCACCAGTTGGTGCGCGTGAGCAAGTATTGCAATTGATAGAAAGAGTAGGGCCATCCGATTGGCAGCACTCGACTTTAGAACATTGTCATTTTGTTCCTTTGCGTTCAGGAATCGTGTAATGAAAACGAAGAATTGTTATTTAAATTTAATTTTGGTAGTGGCATGTGGACTAACGACAGCTTGTAGCTCAACACATCATTTAGCTCCAGTTATTGACCATGGCGGGGTTCCCGCTCCTGTAGCCAAAACGAACGATGTGAAAGATGCAGCAAAGACGATATCGGTAAGCAAGCCAGATGGGCCTTATTACACAGTAAAGAAGGGTGACACACTTTTACATATTGCGTTGGACTATGGTCTCAATTATCGCGATATTGTGGCTTGGAATAATTTAAGCAATCCCAACGACATTAAGGTTGATCAGGTATTGCGTATCGCTCCACCAGACGCGAAAGCACCAATAGTGCCTGCTGTACCAACGGCATCTGCACCGATAGGGTCGAAAGAGGTGAAAACTTTTAATGTCAATATGACACCGGAAATTGAGGTGAGGCCGTCTTCATCTTCCATCGCTTCTGCCAATATAAAAGTCGGGCCACGCGGCAATAAACAGCCGTATTCTGAGGCGGCGATGCTTGAATTGCAAAAACCTGACTCAACCATTGCTCCTCCTTCACTTACTCCTAAAGCAGATAAAGCAGATAAAGCAGATGGTGCTGTTTCCAAAGCACCTGCGGCGAATGGAAGTGCAAGCTTCACGGTCAATGACGATGTATTGACGTGGGTTTGGCCAGCGGAGGGCAAGATCACAGCTACTTTTGAAGAGGGTAAAAGCAAAGGAATTGATATCGCCGGCAAAGTTGGGCAGAAAGTACGCGCAGCCAGCGGAGGTAAAGTCATGTATGCGGGGAGTGGGATTCGTGGTTATGGGAACCTGGTCATCTTGAAACATACAAATAATTTGCTGTCAGCCTATGCCCATAACAAAACTATTATGGTAAAAGAAGGGCAGGCTATTGCTAAAGGGCAAGTGATTGCGGAAATGGGAAGTTCTGATGCGGATACAGTGAAATTGCATTTTGAGATTCGTCAGCAAGGAAAGCCGGTCGATCCATCTAAGTTTTTACCCAGTTCTGCCCCTGGTTTAGCTAATTAAGCAACCTGATTTGGGTTGTGGTTTAAGTAATTGATTTAATTTAAGAAATTTAATTATTCTAATTATTAATCGAGCTAATCATGAACCAAAAATCTAGCAAGTCTTTGAATGATGAAATAGCGTCAGACGATTTTCCAGATGAGGCAAATGAAACAAATGAAGCAAATGAAGGATTGGATGCACTGGATAAATCTGGGAATGTTGTTGATAGTCTTGATAACAGTACCACTGCACTGGGGGGCATTGATGAGTTAAAAGCGATGTTGGCCGCAGAGCTAACCACCGATGCAACGCAGTATTACCTGAGTCAAATTGGCACGCGTGCATTGTTGACTGTTCCGGAAGAAATTCATTTTGCAACTTTAGCGAAGCAGGGTGATTT
>CAZMPS010000048.1:2968-9836 GCA_964568305.1 uncultured Burkholderiaceae bacterium | reverse complement strand
CAGTTGGCGGAAAATTCTATCTACTACAAGATAAGGATTCAGCGGCGCAAGTGTGGTTTGCTGATGTTCTTGCGTGACTGCATAGGTTTGACCGATATTCCGACACCAATTTGCCCAGGCAGAATAATTTGGTAAAGAGGCTGTATTTTTTTCGTTTTTTAATTGTTCTTCCAAGACATCGAAGAAATGCGTCAGATCTGCCGCAATCGTTTGGTCAGGAGTAATGGTAGGTTTGCTGAGTTCAGCAGGATCAATATCGACTTGTGTGATCCAGGCATGTTGGGCAAATGAATCCCAGTTATAGCTGATTTGGCGGATATTCAAACGGGAACCCAAGACCATTACAAGATCGGCATTTTGCAAGCAAAAATTCCCCGCACGTGTACCGATGGTGCCAGGGCGGCCAGCAAATAAAGGATGATCAGAGGCAATCAAATCATGTGTCCAGGCGGTTGCTAGTGGAATACCATATTGCTCCACCAGGGCAAGCAAGCGTTGTGTGACATTAGCGAGTCGGATACCTGTTCCAGCGAGAATTAATGGCCGATTTGCACTTTTCAGCTTGGTGATCAATTCCTTGCATTGGTTTGCTAGTGATGAAGATGCAGTAACCTGCGCGGGTTGTGCATTTTGTATGTCTTGTATTGTTGGCATCGATTCCACATCAGGAATCAACAATTGTTCGTTAGACGATTGAATATCCAAAGGAATATCTAACCAAACGGGTCCAGGACGACCACCAATTGCTTGTTTGAATGCTGTTGGTAAAGCGGTGACTAAATCTCCAGCAGAACGGATGATTTCAGCATATTTGCATATTGGACTCACCATCGTAATGATTGGCCCTTCTTGGTCACCTAATTGCCGGAGGGCTGGATGGTCATGAAACGAAAGACAGGTTTCGCGCTTGACTTGGCCAGAAATCACGATCATGGGGATCGAATCAGTAAACGCGCCAAAGACGCCATTGAACGCATTGATCGCACCCGGTCCGGTGGTGAGCATGACGATGGCAGGTTTGCCTGCGATGCGAGCATAACTTTCTGCTGCCATGGCGCAAGCCTGTTCATGATGCATAAACGTACAACGTAGCCCAGCATGTCGGCCTAGGGCTTGGTTAAGAAACATGGCACCGCCACCAGTCACACTAAAAACTTGTTCAACGCCTTGTCGGACTAACCATTCTGCTATCTGTCCTGCGATTTGTTCAGCAACGCGTTGCATTTATAAACCTCGATTCAAAATCAAATTTTTTAAACTTTGATTTTCACTATAAGGACCGTTGATGTGATTAATGGTCAGGGCTTCATCTGCTTTAATTGCCGTGCTTAATTGCTCACCATTCATGATTTCCCGGCAAGATAGTTGACCTTTTCGTAATGGAATGGCGAGATAAAAATCTTTCTCAAAACTTTCTTTGGTAAACACATAGCCCGGTGCTAAATCATGTTTGGCATAAGCACCGCGAACTAGTGCATCCAAATATTCCGTTTCTTTCTTGGAAATAATGCGTTTTGAGAGACTCCGTCCGCCACACATTTCGGCTGCTTTGTGAAAAGCCTTGAACCACGCATCACATTGATGTGGCAGCGAGCAATAAGAAGAAACAGCAACATCTTCATACTCAATATCAATGTGGCGTTCCCAGGTGCGAGCACCTTTGCCATAAGAAATCAACATGGATGAATGCCAGTCGTGATATTCATGGGTGGACAAACCAATCACATGATCGGGATAACGCGCTTTGAGATAGTCGATTTGATCCAGATCAAGCTCACCATCCTCGGATGGATAAAGCGATACGCAATGGTTGATGGCCAGGGGAATATCGCGTTTTTCAAAGAAACGCACCAGATCATCCAAATCTTTTTCCGAAGCGCCGCCGGTAGAGACGATGGTTGGACGACGGGTTGAGGCAATTTTTTCGATCAATACCCAGTCATTCATGTCTGAACTGGCGATTTTGATGATGGGCATGTCGAATTCGACGCACAAATCAACCGATGCTTCATCGAATGGCGTGGCCATGGGGATACAGCTTAAATACTTGATTTCTTCTACCATGCGTGCAAAGTCGGCTTTGCTCAGTTTGGTGTCTTCGGTTTTTTTAATATAACGATGTGCAGTATTGCCTTTGAAGTCAGGATGAATAAACTCATCCACACTTCTAAATTGCAATTTGATGGCGGCTTTGACATTGTTAAAACGCACGATGGCGGCATGGTCACGAATAAGTTTTAGACCGCGCTCCAGTTTGCCCCAATGATTATTGGCTAGCTCAAGGACAAATAAATTTTCAAATTTGTCTTTATCTTTTTGTGAAATCGAGCCCATGATTATTCTTTAATGATTAAAAATTCAAACCCAAATATGCTTCAATCTTCTTCGCTGCAAACTCCAGCATGGCTTCCGTTAATGCTGGTTGCACACCGATCCAAAAAGTGTGATTCATCAAATGATCCGTATGGCGCAAATCGCCGCTGATGCGGTATTTGCCTTTGGCTTCAACGATATAGGGTTGGCGCGTTAAATTGCCAGCAAACAGCAAGCGTGTGCCTACTTTGTTTTGATCCAGATAAGTCAGCAAATCCAGTCGCGTGACAGGGCAGTTTTCCTTCAGCGTAATCGGAAAACCAAACCATGCTGGATCGGCATGTTCTGTTGCTTCTGGCAAATCCAAAAATTCCTGACAATCTTTTAGGCGCTCTTTGAGGAAAGCAAAATTCTTTTTGCGTGCTTGGATAAATTGCTCCGCTTTCCCCAATTGCGCCAATCCGCAAGCTGCCTGCATATCGGTGATTTTGAGGTTGTAACCCAAATGGCTATATGTGTATTTGTGGTCGTAACCTGGCGGTAATTCGCCTAGCTTCCAGCAAAAGCGTTGGCCACAAGTATTATCCTTACCTGGTGGGCAGTAACAGTCGCGTCCCCAGTCACGGAAGCTTTCCGCAATGGTTTTCAACTCATCATGCTTGGTAAAAACCGCGCCGCCTTCCCCCATGGTGATGTGATGTGCGGGATAAAAACTCAAAGTGGCGATATCACCAAATGTGCCGACCATTTGGCCACGGTACGTGCTGCCTAACGCATCGCAACAATCTTCTACTAACCACAAATCGTGCTTTTTACATAAATCGGTGATCACATCCAAATTGAAAGGATTACCCAATGTGTGCGCCAACATGATGGCACGGGTTTTGGGTGTGATAGCGGCGGCTATTTTGCTGACATCAATGTTGTGCGTCATTCTGTCCACATCAACAAATACCGGTACAGCACCAAATTGCAGAATCGGATTGACCGTAGTGGGAAATCCAGCGGCGACCGCAATGACTTCATCGCCTTGTTTGATCGCACGCTTGCCCAGTTTGGGTGAGGTCAGCGTATTAAACGCAATCAAATTGGCGGAGGAACCCGAATTGACTGTGATGACATGTTTGATACCGATAAACGCGGCGAGTTTTTGTTCAAACTCAGCATTGAAGCGCCCCGTAGTGAGCCAGCCGTCTAGCGAGGCTTGCACCATGTTTTGTAGTTCTTCCGCGCCAATCAATTTGCCAGATGGCGGAATCGCCGAGGCACCGGGTAAGAAGGGTTGAGGCGCCAGGGCAATGGCGGCGTATTCCTCAACCAAAGCAGAAATTTGATCGCGTAATGCTTGCGTTTTTGCGTTTTGCATAGTCAATGTTGAGTATCAATGTTGAGCATGAGTCAATGCCTGATAAGCCTGAATCTGCTCCACAGTCACCTGACGCATATCGGCGCCTGCTTGGTGTTGCTTCGCCCAAGCTATGGTGAGTTGCAATGCTTCTTGCAAAGACAATGCGGGATGCCAGCCTAAGAGGCTGCGTGCTTTGGTGATATTGAGTTTCAGATGTCCCGCTTCGTGCGGATGTGCAACAGTATCGACTTGCCACTGAATATTTTTATGATTTTCGTTATTTTGAGAATCGTCATGTTGGCGCCAAATGGCGGCCATTTGCTCAACGATCCAGCTGACAGACTTGGCATCTTCATCCCTGGGGCCAAAATTCCAGCTTTCGGCATATTGGGTGCCGTGTTCTGTCAGTTGCTGCGCTAGCATGAGATAACCCCGTAAAGGCTCTAGTACATGTTGCCAGGGGCGAATTGCATGTGGATTGCGGATATGCAGCATTTTGCCTTGTTCAAACGCAGCAAGAATGTCGGGAATCAATCGATCCTGTGCCCAGTCACCACCACCAATCACATTGCCCGCACGCACCGTTGCCAGAGCAATTTGATGCTTATCCACGTTAAAAAATGATGAACGGTAGGCCGCACTCACCAATTCAGCGCAGGCTTTGCTATTGCTATAAGGATCATGGCCACCCATGGGGTCGTTTTCACGATAATCCCAAATCCATTCGCGATTTTCATAGCATTTGTCCGTCGTGATATTGACCACGGCTCTGATGCTAGGTGTGTGGCGTATCGCTTCCAAGACATGCACTGTGCCCATGACATTGGTGGCATAAGTTTCAACCGGATGTTGGTAAGAATGACGCACCAAGGGTTGCGCTGCCATATGGAAAACGATGTCAGGCTGAAATGCGGTAAAGGCTTGCTGCACCGCCGTCAAATCGCGGATATCACCGATGACATGGCTAGCCATGCCTTTGCCGACTTGCGCTAATGCAAACAAATTAGGTTGGCTGGACGGTGCCAATGCATAGCCCGCTACCTGCGCTCCCATGGATTGCAGCCAAAGTGACAACCAACTTCCTTTAAAGCCAGTATGTCCAGTCAGCAAAACACGTTTGCCGTGCCAAAAGGCTGGACTTACGCTTAAGTTCAAGGCCACATTTTCCATGGAGCTTCTCCTGATTGCCATAATTCTTCAAGGTAAACGCGTTCGCGCAGTGTATCCATCGGTTGCCAAAAGCCACGATGTTGGAAAGCGGCCAGATTGCCTTCTTGCGCCAGGCGTTCTAACGGTTCACGTTCCCAGATCGTTTTGTCATCGGTAATGTAATCAAGCACTTGCGGCGACAGTACGAAGAAGCCGCCATTGATCAAGGCGCCATCTTTTTCATGTTGTGGCTTTTCCCTGAATTGTTGGACCTTGTCGGCATGCATTTCTAATACGCCGAAACGTATGGTGGGGGTGGTGGCGGTCAAAGTGGCTTTGACTTTTTGCTCTTTATGGAAAGCAATCAAGTCTGTGATATTCACATCGCTGACGCCATCGCCATACGTTAAGCAAAACAGCTCTTCATCTTTCAGATAATCGGCTACGCGCTTTAAACGCCCACCGGTCATGGTGTCTTCACCAGTATCTACCAGAGTCACTTTCCATGGTTCGGCATGATGCTGATGGACGTGCATTTGATTATTTTCCATATCGAACGTGATGTCCGACATGTGTAAAAAATAATTGGCGAAATATTCCTTGATGACATAGCCCTTGTATCCGCAGCAAATGATGAAATCGTTCACGCCATGGGCGGAATACATTTTCATGATGTGCCACAAGATGGGCTTGCCACCTATTTCCACCATGGGTTTGGGGCGTAGGGCGGTTTCTTCGCTGATGCGAGTGCCTAAACCACCGGCAAGAATGACAGCCTTCATTGATGTGTTGCCTTAGCAAAAATGTCGCGTGCAGCATCCACGGTAGCTTTGATTACCTCATCATCATGCTGCGCTGACACAAAACCTGCTTCAAATGCCGCAGGAGCAAAATACACACCCGCATCTAACATCGCATGAAAAAACGCATTGAACGCTGTTTTGTCGCAAGCCAGCATTTCTGCATAACTGGTTGGAATATTCGGTCCAAAATAGATCCCAAACATACCACCAATTGCATCGGCGCAGAATGGAACGCCTGCTGCTTTTGCGGCATCGGATAAGCCTTGTACCAACTTGTTGGTTTGTGCGCTGAGTTGCTCGTAAAAGCCGGGCACTTGGATGAGTTTTAACGTACTCATACCAGCCGCAACGGTGACGGGATTGCCAGACAAAGTTCCTGCTTGATAAACCGCACCGATTGGCGCTAAATGCCGCATCAAATCAGCACGTCCACCAAATGCAGCGACAGGCAAGCCGCCGCCTATGACTTTTCCTAATGCAGTCAGGTCGGGTTGGATGTCGTACAAAGACTGCGCACCGCCCAGCGCGACGCGGAAGCCCGACATGACTTCGTCGAAAATTAATATTGCACCGTATTCGGTACATAAGCGGCGCATCGTTTGCAAAAATTCTGGTTTGGCTTTGACTAAATTCATATTGCCAGCAACGGGTTCCACAATGATGCAGGCGATTTGATCGCCCATGGTGCGGAACGTGTCCTCTAGCTGCTGCACATTGTTGTAGTCCAGTACCAGAGTATGTTGGACGAAATCTTGTGGCACACCAGCGGAAGTGGGGTGGCCAAATGTCAGCAAACCGCTGCCTGCTTTCACCAATAAAGAATCCGCATGGCCGTGATAGCAACCTTCAAATTTAATAATTTTGTCGCGCCCAGTCGCACCACGCGCTAAGCGGAGTGCGCTCATGGTCGCTTCGGTACCACTGGAAACTAGCCTGACTTGTTCAATGGAAGGAATCAACCGACAGATTTCTTCTGCCATTTCGATTTCACCTTCGGTAGGTGCGCCAAAGCTTAAGCCACGCGCTGCGGCTTCTTGTACGGCTTTGACGACAACGGGATGCGCATGTCCCAAAATAGCGGGCCCCCAGGAGCCGATGTAATCGATATAACGCTTATCGTCTGCATCCCAAAAATACGGTCCTTCAGCTCGACTGATGAAGCGCGGTGAGCCGCCTACCGAACGAAATGCACGGACTGGCGAATTCACGCCGCCAGGAGTCGTCAATTGAGCACGCGTAAACAGGGTGTCATTCT
>CAZMPS010000048.1:0-2958 GCA_964568305.1 uncultured Burkholderiaceae bacterium | reverse complement strand
TAATATGCAGGGTTATCCATTTTACTAGATTCAGTCGTGAATACGACCAATACAATTTGCCCAATTGCGTGAATTGTAGAAATATAAAAAATATAAAAATTTATTAGGGATGAAGCAGGAATGAACCAAGAATACAAAGAGTATAAAACATGGATGTGTTTGATCTGTGGCTGGATTTACGACGAGGCTAGCGGTTGCCCTGATGAAGGTATCCCTGCTGGCACCCGTTGGGAAGATGTGCCAACGAACTGGACGTGTCCAGAATGTGGTGCGCGCAAAGACGATTTTGAAATGGTTGCTTTGTAAAATGACATCTCCTACGTCTTCTAATCTCAATTTGGCTGATCACTTTTTGATTGCGATGCCTTCCATGGCCGATCCCGTTTTTGGCGGAACAGTTGTGTATATCTGTGAGCACAATGAGCGCGGTGCGCTTGGTGTGGTGATTAATAAACCAACTGATATGACGATGGAGAACTTGTTTGAGCGCATTGAATTGTCCTTAACTCACGATGGTCATGTAAGCGATCATTCCAAACAGCCCATTATGTTTGGTGGACCGGTGCAAGAGGGCTGTGGTTTTGTGTTGCATGCACCGATTGGGAATTATGCTGCTAGTTTAAAAATCACTGACGAGCTGGCGTTTACCATGTCACGTGATGTGCTGGAATCGTTTGCATCCAGTGAAGGGCCAGATCGTTTGTTAGTCAGTATCGGTTATTCCGGTTGGGGTCCAGGGCAATTGGAAAATGAAATTAGCAATAATGGCTGGTTGACGGTGCGCGCTGATTCGAGTGTGATGTTTGATGTACCGATAGAGGAACGTTATTTATTTGCACTGAAAATGCTAGGCATTGACCTTGTGACGTTGATGCCGCAAGCGGGCCATGCGTGACCAAAACATGATAATTGCAACCGTACTGGCCTTTGATTTTGGTTTGAAACGTATTGGTGTGGCAGTTGGCAATACCATGCTGAAGCAAGCACAGCCGTTAATGGTGATTCGTTCTGCTACCAATGATGCCAAATTTCAGGATATTGCTGCGTTGCTTGATGAATGGAAACCCACTCTGTGCGTGGTGGGTTTGCCTTTTCATCCCGATGGCGCAGAACATGAAATGACGCGTCGTTGCCGCCGTTTTGCGCATCAGTTAGAAGGACGCTTTGGCGTGCAAACTGTGTTGGTAGATGAGCGTTATTCTTCTTCGGTGTTGCCAGCCAAGCGTGGGGAAGTGATCGATGCGCAGGCTGCGGCGGTGATTTTGCAGCAGTATTTTGATGAGATGAATTAAAAAATAATATAAACAAATAACATCATGACTATCCCTAAATTCGATGCAGAAGCGCTGTACACCATGTTGGCTCACAAATTAAAAATCGGCTTGGCGCAAGAAAACAAGCTGGCGATTGTTGGTATTCATTCCGGCGGCGCTTGGTTAGCGGAGCGGCTGGCTAAGGAGTTACAGTTGACTGATCGTTTAG
This sequence comes from uncultured Burkholderiaceae bacterium, assembly GCA_964568305.1. Taxonomy (GTDB): domain Bacteria; phylum Pseudomonadota; class Gammaproteobacteria; order Burkholderiales; family Burkholderiaceae_D; genus JAGKXB01. Next base: position 1,476 of record CAZMPS010000048.1, on the reverse strand, counting down.
GTTGTGTCGATGTGTCTTTTTATCGCGATGATTATGCAAAAAAAGGTTTGCATGCCGATGTGAAGCCAACGCATATTCCTTTTGAAGTGGACGGTGCCACTATCTTATTGGTGGACGACGTGTTGTATACCGGCCGCACTACGCGGGCGGCGATTAATGAGTTGTTTGATTATGGCCGGCCAGCACGCATCATATTGGCTGCTTTGGCCGATCGTGGTGGTAGGGAATTACCGATCGCGGCAGATTTCGTGGCAACTACAGTCGTATTAGATGCAGATCAGGCCTTGGTGTTGCAACGTGATCAGGATGGCCAGTTTTCTCTCGTCGTCGAGACAAATTAATTAATAACGTACATATCAATAATGTTTAATCCGCAACTTAATAAAAATGGTGAACTGCAACATTTGCTCACCATTGAAGGTTTACCGAAGGCCATTATTCATCATATTCTCGACACGGCTTCCTCCTTCGTCAGCTTGTCGGATCGGGAAGTCAAAAAAGTTCCCTTGATGCGCGGCAAAAGCGTGTTCAACCTTTTTTTTGAAAATTCAACGCGTACTCGTACCACGTTTGAAATTGCCGCCAAGCGCTTGTCGGCGGATGTGATCAACTTAAATATTTCAGCCTCCAGCACCAGCAAGGGTGAATCGCTGTTGGACACGATAGACAATCTTGCTGCTATGCATGCCGATATGTTTGTCGTGCGCCATGCAGAGTCGGGCGCGCCGTATTTGATTGCCAAGCATTTGATCGACACCAAGCAGCCGCACGTGCACGTGGTCAATGCTGGTGATGGTCGCCATGCACATCCAACGCAGGGTTTGCTGGATATGTATACGATTCGGCATTACAAACAGGATTTCAGTAATCTCAGAGTCGCTATCGTCGGTGATATTTTGCATAGCCGTGTGGCGCGTTCGGATATTCATGCATTAACTACTTTGGGCGTGCCAGAAGTGCGCGCGATTGGTCCGCATACCTTGTTGCCCAGCGGTTTGGAACAAATGGGCGTGCGTGTTTTTACCGACATGGAAGCAGGTTTGAAAGACGTCGACGTCATTATCATGCTGCGTTTGCAAAACGAGCGTATGAACGGCGCTTTATTACCATCCGCGCAAGAATTCTTTAAAAAATATGGCCTAACCCCTGAGCGTCTGGCATTGGCAAAACCAGATGCCATCGTCATGCATCCCGGGCCGATGAATCGTGGCGTCGAGATTGATTCCGCCGTCGCCGATGGCAGCCAGGCCGTGATTTTGCCGCAAGTGACGTTTGGTATCTCCGTGCGGATGGCGGTGATGAGTATCCTAGCTGGAAATTAGAAGCGTAAAAAGTAAAACGTAAATACATAACATGAAACTTCACATAAAAAATGGTCATCTGATCGATCCGGCAAATGGTGTGGATGCAGCAAAAGACGTCTATGTCGAAGCAGGCAAAGTCGTCGCCATTGTTAATCCTGGGCAAGTGTTGGCC
>CAZMPS010000047.1:0-9901 GCA_964568305.1 uncultured Burkholderiaceae bacterium | reverse complement strand
GGGGCAGCACGAATCCAAAGGTTTGAAAAAAGGTGTGGTGGTGAATATTGAGGCCACGGTCGAATCAATTCAGCGTGCATTAGAAGAAGCAGAATTGATGGCGGATTGCAAGATTCGCAATGTTTATGCAGGAATTGCTGGTAGTCATATTCGCAGCTTCAATTCCAGCGGAATGGTGGCGATCAAAGAAAAGGAGGTTACTGCAACCGACGTGGCACGTGTGATTGAGACTGCCAAGGCAGTGAATATTCCAACCGATCAACAACTGCTGCACACCGTGCCACAAGAGTTTATTGTTGATAATCAGGAAGATGTACGTGAGCCTATCGGCATGAGCGGTATTCGTCTTGAGGTGAAAGTTCATATTGTTACTGGTGCGGTCTCAGCAGTACAAAATATCGTCAAATGTGTGCGTCGTTGTGGTTTGGAAGTATCCGATTTGATTTTGCAACCAATGGCATCTGCGGATGCGGTGTTAACGTTGGATGAGAAAGAATTGGGCGTGGTATTGATTGATATTGGTGGTGGTACCACTGATGTTGCGATCTTTACGGAAGGTGCGATTCGTCATACTGCGGTGATCCCGATTGCGGGAGATCAAATTACCAATGATATTGCGATGGCATTGCGCACGCCGACTTCGGAAGCGGAAGAAATTAAATTGCGTTATGGCGTTGCTAAGCAGGAGCTGGCGGATGCGGCAGAGACTCTGGAAGTCCCGGGATTAGGTGATCGCGGTCCACGTAGTTTATCTAAACAAGCTTTGGCCGCAGTGATTGAGCCGCGTGTTGAGGAGCTGTTTGCACTGGTGCATCAAGTGGTGCGTGAATCGGGTTATGAAGATGTGTTGTCCAGTGGTATCGTACTGACGGGTGGTTCTGCCCTAATGCCTGGCATGGTGGCTTTGGCAGAAGATATTTTCTTAAAACCAGCTCGGTTGGGAACGCCTGAATATCGTGGCCAATTGGCTGATGTGGTGCGTAGCCCACGTTATTCCACGGTATTGGGTTTATTGCTGGAGGCAAAAAAGCAATACTTGCGTGGTCATATCGTTACCAGACAACAAGGATCTGCTGGCGCGTTTGTTCAGCGGATGAAAGAGTGGTTTTTGGGTAATTTTTAGCTTTCATTTTCCCATAAACTGAGTTTATCGATTATAGTAAAGAGTTTTTTTGTGGCAACTTTTGGTTGATTTTTCTAGATGTAGATTTGCTTTAAGCTTTGCAGCAGTTTTTTTAGATTTTCTTGGGTTTTGATTGTTTTTTTGTTTTTGCTTAGTTTTTTCGGGTTGTTTGGAAATTATTTTTTGATTGTTTTTGATTGAACTGTAGTTTTCAGTCGCTAGCCGTCACATCGCGCGATGCTTAGCGACTGAAAGCTTCGTATTAGGATAAAGGAGTACATGATGGAATTTAGTATGGTAGATAACGCAACACAAGGTACTGTAATTAAGGTGGTCGGTATTGGTGGTGCGGGGGGAAATGCAGTTCAGCACATGATTAACAAAGGCGTGTCCGGCGTTGAGTTTATTGCTGCCAATACCGATGCGCAGGCATTGTTGTTGTCTAAAGCACATAACGTGATACAGATCGGTGATACAGGTCTGGGCGCTGGTATGAAGCCAGAAGTGGGTCGTCAATTGGCCGAGGAGTCTCGCGCTCGCATTGAAGATTCGTTGCGTGGTGCACACATGGTATTTTTGGCTGCTGGCATGGGTGGCGGTACCGGCACTGGCGCTGCACCTATCGTGGCAGAAATTGCCAAATCATTGGGTGCATTGACCGTGGCTGTTGTTTCTAAGCCTTTCTCCTATGAAGGACAACGTTGTATGGATATCGCGGATGAAGGTTTGGAAGCCTTGTCTCAGCACGTTGATTCTTTAATCATTATCTTGAATGAGAAGCTAGAAGAAATTTACGAAGACGACAGCATGATGGAATGGCTGCAACATGCAGATGATGTGTTGAATAACGCGGTGGCGGGGATTGCTGAAATTATCAATGTACCTGGTCATATCAACGTTGACTTTAACGACGTCAAAACCATTATGGGCGAACAAGGTAAGGCGATGATGGGAACCGCAACAGCATCTGGCCCGGATCGTGCGCGTATTGCTGCAGAGCAGGCGGTGGCATCCCCATTGTTAGATGGGATTGATTTGTCCGGCGCACGTGGTGTACTGGTCAACGTTACAGCTAGCCATGGTTTGAAAGGTAAGGAAATCAAGGAAGTTATGGCAGCAGTGCGTGCTTTTGCGGCACCTGATGCATCAATTGCACAAGGGATTGCTTATGACGACACCATGGGTGACGATATTCGTGTGACAGTGGTGGCGACGGGTTTGGGGCGCGCTAAAAAGCCTATGCAATTAGTACAGCCTATGTTGCGTACTGGCACACACAATGAGCCAGTGGTGGCAGCTTCATCTTCAGCTGGTTTAGGTTTTGCGGCGGCATCAGTGCCAGCGGCTCCGACATTTGATGGTTTGAAAGCGCCGGCAGTATGGCGTCGTGAATCTGCCTCTGACACAGTGCGTGCGTTGGAAACGTATGACATTCCAGCTTTCTTGCGTAAACAAGCGGATTGATTCCTTTAAATTACGAATCAAAGGGCGTCCATAAGGGATGCCCTTTTTTGCTTAAATAATTAATTTAAATTGAATTTGCTTTGCCTAATAAGGAGGATTTTATGGTTGTTAAGATTGGTGATCATTTACCCGAAGGTGTCCTGACAGAATTCATCGATTCTCCAACAGAAGGGTGTGCTTTAGGTCCAAATAGTGTGAATGTATTGGACAGCATCAAAGGTAAAAAGATCGTCATTTTTGCGGTACCTGGTGCATTTACTCCTACATGTTCTGAAAAGCATGTTCCTGGTTACGTAAAACATGCTGCTGATTTTAAGTCCAAAGGTGTGAGCGAAATTTGGTGTGTTGCGGTCAATGACGCATTTGTCATGGGTGCTTGGGGGCGTGACCAAAAAACAACGGGTATTGTGCGTATGATGGCGGATGGTAGTGCTGTCTATGCTAAAGCATTGGGATTGGATGCCGATTTCAGCAAATTTGGCATGGGCACTCGTTCACAACGTTATTCGATGTTAGTGGAAAATGGCGTAATCACGCAATTGAACGTCGAACAAAGTGGCAAATTTGAGGTGTCAAATGCAGAAACTTTGTTAAAACAATTAGGTTAATTAAGCTAATTTAATTAAGCTAATTAGTTTTAATTTATTCACGCGGTAGAAAACGGCGCCAATGTATAAACTGGCGCCGTTTTTTTGTAGTGAGTAAAGGCACAATCGTTAAATTGCTATAATCCAACGATGCTAAAACAACAAACTATCAAAAAAATAGTCAAAACCGTTGGGGTCGGATTGCACTCCGGTACCAAGGTCGCTTTGACTCTACACCCTGCTGCGCCTGATACCGGAATCGTATTTCGCCGCGTCGATCTTGAGCCTGTGGTGGATTTTCCTGCTTCAGCAATGGCAGTAGGAGATACAAGAATGGCATCTACGTTGATGTCGAACGGTGCCAAAGTCTCGACTGTGGAGCACATCATGTCAGCATGTGCTGGTTTGGGTATTGATAATTTATATATCGATGTCAGTGCGGAAGAAATTCCCATTATGGATGGATCGGCATCTTCTTTTGTGTTCCTATTGCAACAAGCGGGTTTGCAAGAGCAGCAATGTGCGAAGAAATTCATTCGTGTTAAGCAAGCAGTAGAGGTATCTGAAGGACAAGGCGATCGCAAGAAATGGGCGCGTCTCGAACCTTTTAATGGTTTTAAATTGAACTTTTTTATTGAATTCAATCACCCAGCTGTAGATAGCACTGGGCAGTTTGCTGAGATCGATTTCAGCGAAATGTCTTATGTGCAAGATGTTTCGCGTGCGCGCACCTTTGGTTTTATGCAAGATGTGGAAAATTTGCGTGACTTAGGATTGGCGCGCGGTGGTTCGGTTGATAACGTGATCGTGATGGATGATTATCGCATTTTGAATACCGATGGATTACGTTATGAAAATGAATTCGTACGCCACAAAATTTTAGATGCAATCGGTGATTTGTATTTGATTGGGCATCCACTGTTAGCTAGTTATACCGCACACAAATCAGGTCATGGTTTGAACAATCAATTACTACGTGCTCTGTTGGCACAGCCAGAAGCGTATGAAATTGTCACCTTTGATAGATTTGAATCAGCACCACCATCTTATCAATCCCAAACTGCGAGAGAGTGGGCATTGAGTTAGGAACCATCAACGATGGCGTGACACCATGTTCAAAAGCGCAGCCTTAAGCGCTTCGTTACGAGTCGATTTTTCTAATCCATCACTCAATGCGGATAATGCGGTGATGGCCAATTTGGGTAAGACCAAATTTTTTGGGGGTGGTGATGCATGTGTGGTAAAACTGGGCCGCATTTGTATTTTTAACCTTATCGTTTCAACCTGCCAGCCTGATTTAATTAAAGCTTGTTGAAGTTTGGGTAGTTGCTGTTTTAGCTTTGCTGCTAGAGCGGCACTTGGCATGGAAAAGATGAGGATACCCGCATCAAATTGCAAAATCTTGCAGTTATGAAACATGGTTGGCAAGGCTGCATTGCACTCTGCTTGTAATGCAATCAAGCGCTTAACGGTAGGTAACAGCATCGCCATGGTGTCGTGTGTCTGTAAAAAATTTGCGGCGTCAATAAGAGAGGAAGGATGATTGAATGGGATTTTTTTCATTTTTCTGGGAGTGCGATGTAAAACGCAATGCAAACTTTCAATCAGTATAGCGATTTACCTTGAACTTCTGAATTTTTACGAATTTCTTTGATTGACTATTGTTTCTTCGCCAATTGCCCAAACTTGGTGGGCACGCGTGATAAAATCGCGGTCTTTTGCCACAGCCGGGTTTGCGTTTTGGGGTTTATAGCGTTTCCGGCGCTTTTTTCAAGAATTTACTATGTCATTACTGACCCAGATTTTCGGTAGCCGCAATCAGCGTTTAATTAAACAATATCAAAAAACCGTGCGCGCAATTAATGCGTTGGAACCGGCGATGGAAAAATTGTCGGATGTCGAATTGCAGGCTAAGACGCCGGCATTTAAGGCACGCATTGCGAATGGTGAAACTTTGTCTGACTTGTTGCCAGAAGCCTTTGCTGTTTGCCGTGAGGCAAGTCGCCGTGTTTTAAAAATGCGCCACTTCGATGTGCAGTTGATAGGGGGTATGGTGTTGCATGAGGGCAAAATTGCTGAAATGGGTACGGGCGAAGGTAAGACCTTGATGGCGACTTTGCCTGCGTACTTGAATGCCTTGTCTGGTGCTGGCGTGCATGTCGTGACGGTGAATGATTATTTAGCGCAGCGCGATGCTGAATGGATGGGGACGCTTTATGGCTGGCTGGGATTGACTACTGGCGTCAATTTGTCACAAATGGAGCATGCTGATAAACAGGCAGCGTATTTGGCAGATATTACTTACGGTACTAATAATGAATTTGGTTTCGATTATTTGCGTGACAACATGGTGTACAGCGAGGAAGAGCGTGTACAGCGTGGTTTGAATTTTGCCGTGGTCGATGAAGTTGACTCCATCTTGATCGATGAGGCGAGAACGCCGCTGATTATTTCCGGTCAGGCCGAAGATCACAATGCACTTTATCTCAAGCTCAATAGTCTGCCTGCTTTGTTGACTTTGCAGATTGGAGAGGAAACTCCCGATGGTACGGGCATTATTGAAGTACCGGGTGATTACATTAAAGATGAAAAAGCGCATCAAGTCTTATTGACTGAAGCCGGGCACGAGAAGTCTGAAAAAATATTGATGGAGATGGGCTTGTTGCCAGAAGGCGCATCGCTTTACGATGCGACCAACATTACCCTGATTCATCATTTGTACGCAGCCCTACGCGCGCATACCCTGTATTTTAAGGATCAGCATTATGTGGTGCAAAACGATGAAATTGTGATCGTTGATGAATTTACTGGTCGTTTGATGAATGGACGGCGTTGGTCGGATGGTTTGCATCAGGCAGTAGAGGCTAAAGAAGGCGTCAAGATTCAAAATGAAAATCAAACTTTGGCATCGATTACGTTCCAGAACTATTTCCGCATGTATACAAAATTGTCTGGAATGACGGGGACAGCGGATACTGAGGCGTATGAATTCCAGGAGATTTATGGTTTGGAAACAGTGGTTATTCCACAAAACCGCCCGAACCAGCGTAAGGACAAACAAGATCAGGTTTATAAGTCAGCGCAAGAAAAATACAAGGCTGTACTTGCGGATATTCAAGACTGCTACGATCGTGGTCAACCCACGTTGGTTGGAACGGCTTCGATTGAGAACTCTGAATTACTCTCTGGAATTTTGACGCAGGCTAACTTGCCTCACAATGTGTTGAACGCCAAGCAGCATGCGCGTGAAGCGGAAATTATTGCACAGGCTGGTCGTCCCAAAGCGATTACGATTGCAACGAATATGGCTGGTCGTGGTACTGATATCGTATTGGGCGGTAACGTTGGTAAGCAGGTGCAAATCATCGAAGCAAATCCTGATTTATCCGCAGCAGAAAAAGAAGCGCAAGCCAATCAGTTGCGCAATGAATGGCAATCGTTACATGATGCAGTGGTGAGTGCTGGTGGTTTGCATATTATCGGTACTGAGCGTCATGAATCTCGTCGTATCGATAATCAGTTACGTGGACGTGCTGCCCGTCAGGGTGATCCTGGTTCTTCACGTTTTTATTTGTCTTTAGATGATCCATTGTTACGCATCTTTGCTGGTGATCGTGTGCGCGCGATTATGGATAGATTAAAAATGCCAGAAGGTGAGCCAATTGAGGCCGGTATCGTGTCGCGCTCAATTGAATCTGCGCAACGTAAGGTGGAGGCGCGCAACTTTGATATTCGTAAGCAATTGCTGGAATATGATGATGTTGCCAACGATCAGCGCAAAGTGATTTACCAGCAGCGTAATGAGTTGCTAATGGCGAGCGATATTTCCGAAATGATTACCTCCTTACGCCATGGCGTGTTTACGGATGTTTTCCGTAATTTTGTTCCGCTTGATTCTATGGAAGAGCAGTGGGATCTTGCATCGTTGCAAGATGTATTGGCGAGTGAGTGGCAACTTGACGTGCCTTTTGTTGCGATGCTGGAAGCAGATCCAAATTTGGATGAGCATGAATTATTGTCCAGTTTGTTGACCGTAGTTGATCAGGCCTATCAAAGCAGAGTCGACATGGTTGGTTATGAAGGTTTTGCTGGCTTTGAGCGTAGTGTGATGCTACAAAGCATCGATAGTCACTGGCGTGAACATTTGGCTGCATTAGATCATTTACGTCAGGGAATTCATTTGCGTGGTTATGCACAAAAGAATCCTAAGCAAGAATATAAACGTGAAGCATTTGAGCTGTTCGCCCAAATGCTGGCGTTGATCAAAGATGAAGTCATCAAGACTGTCATGACATTACCTATCCGATCACGTGAAGAAATGGAGGCGGAAGCGGAAGCTGCATTGGCACAGTTAGATGTTTCGAATATCCATTATCAGCACGCCGATTTCAATCCAGAGGCATCGCCAGAGGCATTATTGGCACCGACTAGTGATGCTGATTCCTCGTTTCAGAATACACAGAGTATGCAAGATCATGTGGATGTGCCAAAAGTCGGGCGTAATGATCTTTGCCCTTGTGGTAGTGGTAAGAAATACAAGCAATGCCATGGTCGTTTGGTTTAATTCGATTTAATTAATTTAATTTGATTTAGTGTAAGTTTGTTGAAGAGTAAAGATCATGGCAGTTAATTTCCCTTCTTTCACTGCGGCTGATTTACAGCCTGTACCTGGTGTTGAACTGGGTTATGCCGAGGCAGGCATTCGTAAGCAAAATCGCAAAGATTTGCTGGTGATGCGTTTGGCACCAACTGCAACAGTTGCCGGTGTTTTTACCGCAAATCGTTTTTGTGCTGCCCCAGTGCAGGTCTGTAAAATGCATTTGGCACGTACTTCTGTTACTAGTCCCGTGCGTGCTTTGGTGGTAAATACTGGCAATGCCAATGCTGGTACAGGGGCAGCAGGTTTGGCAGATGCGCAAGCAACTTGCGATGCCTTGGCCGAGTTATTGGCTTGCGATCCATCCCAGGTTTTGCCGTTTTCCACCGGCGTGATTTTGGAGCCATTGCCGATTGCTAAAATCAAAGCCGGTTTGCCAAAAGCAGTTGCTAATTTGGCCGAAAATCATTGGTACGATGCCGCCGCCGCCATCATGACGACGGATACTTTACCCAAAGCAGCATCGGATGTAATTCAAATTAATGGCACGACTATCACGTTGACGGGTATTAGTAAAGGTGCTGGCATGATTAAACCGAATATGGCGACCATGTTAGGTTTTTTGGCGATGGATGCACAAGTGTCACAAGCCGTGTTGGATCATTTGGTCAAACAGGCTGCGGATGCCTCTTTTAATTGCATTACAGTGGATGGTGATACATCAACGAATGATTCTTTCATGTTGATCGCTAGTGGTGTGGCGAAACTACGTATCGACACCATAGATAGTCCCGAGTACACGGCTTTGTCGAAAGCAGTCATCACCTTGGCGCAAAAGTTGGCGCAAATGATCGTGCGTGATGGCGAGGGTGCGACTAAGTTCATTACAGTCAAAGTAGAAGAAGGTGTGGATGCTGAAGAGTGTCGCAAAATTGCTTACTCCGTTGCGCATTCACCTTTGGTCAAAACCGCTTTTTTTGCTTCTGATCCCAATTTGGGGCGTATTTTGGCAGCGATTGGTTATGCCGGGGTAGAGGATCTTGATGTCAGCAAACTGAACTTATATTTGGACGACGTTTGGGTGGCCAAAGAGGGTGGGCGTCATCCTGAGTACCAAGAATCAGATGGTCAACGTGTTATGAAGCAAAGTGAAATTACCATTTCTGTCAAATTGGCACGCGGTCATGCTGCAGCGACTGTTTGGACTTGTGATTTGTCTACTGAATACGTGCAAATCAATGCGGATTACCGCTCTTGATTGATCAGTGTCATTAGGCTGAGCTTGCACGATATGTCTTTATCTTTGCCGATTGATGTAGCGGTCGGCATTCTCATCAAACCGAATGGTGACGTCCTGCTGGCGCAGCGCCCGGCTGGAAAACCATATGCGGGTTATTGGGAATTTCCTGGTGGTAAAGTTGAGCCAAATGAAACCATTCTGGATGCGTTAAAACGCGAATTCTTGGAAGAGTTGGGTGTGCAAATTCTCTCAGCACAAGCCTGGTGTGGTGTTGCCTACGCTTATCCTCATGCGCACGTGCACTTGCATTTTTACATCAGTCGAGAATGGCAAGGTGAACCACAAAGCTTGGAAGGTCAGGCCCTTGCCTGGCAAGGTCAAGTATCGGTTAGTCCATTGTTGCCAGCGACTATTCCTTTGCTAGAGTGGATTGCCTCGACTTAGCCTAGAGTGTTTATTGGTTTTTGTTGCGGGTACTATTCTATTAAAGAATGACCTAATTAACCGTACCATCGCTTAGACGCGCTCGTCACCAGCTTTGTGGTGTTGATGGAGCTCATTTGCTCGATCACTACATCGGTAAAACTCACATCAAAAATAAATTGAAAATGTGTGTCAATAAGTTTCATAATTGACAATATTGTTGTTAATTATATAATTTATGTATTGCAACAAATAAACTCAATGCCAATGATTTCTGCCGCTGCTATCAGTTTCTTGTCAGTTTCAAATAATTTTGTCAATTCGGATTTGAGTGAAGAAGTAAAGATAAAGAATGTGGCATTGGCACAAGCAATTAAATATAACCGCTATTCCTCCATCCAATCAAATCAATTAGAAGACATTCTCTCTTCACCAGAAAAAAGCGAGCAATTCTTTAATGATCCTGG